>NZ_JAKEVJ010000008.1:0-93750 GCF_022398425.1 Shewanella sp. Isolate7
AATTAAGGATTTATGAATCTAAATCAATAAAATGATTATTAATGGAAAAAATTAATCCAAACGGAGCGGCCCATGAGTCAGCAAAGCTTTACATTCTCTCCCTTTATTGCCGGCTTCTGGCGCCTCGATAGTTGGCAACAGACGCCGCAGCAAACCCTGGCGTTAATCCAGCACTATCTCAGCCTGGGCGTGACCTGTATGGATCATGCCGACATCTACGGCGAGTACAGCTGCGAGACGTTATTTGGCCGCGCCCTGGCCCTCGAGCCCTCGCTTCGACAGCAGATCCAGATAGTCACTAAGTGCGGTATCAAGCCCGCCTTTGGCTCCACGCCTGAGCGCTACGTCAATCACTATGACACCGGCTACCAACACATTCTCACCAGCGTCGACAACTCGCTTAAGGCGCTGCAGATAGAGGAGATAGACCTGCTGCTCATTCACAGGCCCGATCCCCTGATGAATGCCGATGAGGTCGCCCAGGCCTTCGAACAGCTCTATCAGACCGGCAAGGTGCGCCACTTTGGCGTCTCTAACTTCACCCCGGCCCAGTTCGACCTGCTGCAGTCCCGCCTGGATCGCCCCTTGGTGACCAACCAGCTAGAGATCTCTCCCATGGCCATGCATACCCTGAGTGATGGCAGCCTAGATCAGGCGCAGCAGTATCGCTGTCCTCCCATGGCCTGGTCTTGTCTCGGGGGCGGTGAGATCTTCCACAGCCAGAGCGAGCAAGCCGTTAGGCTACGTAAGACCCTGAGCCAGATAGCCGCCAACCATGGCACGGACGATATCAGCCAGATCATCTATGCCTGGGTGATGGCCCTCCCCAGCCAGCCAAAGCCCATCATAGGCAGCGGCAATCCGGCGCGCATCAGCGCCGCCGTGGCTTCTAGCGAGATCACACTGGACAGACAAGAGTGGTTTAGCATCTGGCAGGCCGCCACCGGCCACAGCGTGCCCTAGGGCCTATTGACAGCAACAAAAAAGCCAGCAATCCGCTGGCTTTATCATTTCTAACTCAATGCATGAGGCTCAGGTTTGAGACTTGAGCAAAAGACTTAGTCGTAAAACTTGGTCCTGACACTTAGTCGTGAAACTTCACCTGTCCCGTCAGATGAGGTCTGCGTCCCTTGACGTCGCGCAGTTCGAACATCAGGCCTTCGGCACTCTCGGTGTCGAAATCGAAGCTCACCTGAGCCGGCATCAAGAGGGGTAACTTAAAGGCCACCTCTATGGTACAAGGCTTGTCGCCGATCTCTGGCATCAGCTGGGCGACACTTCTCGCCTTAGACCACATGCCGTGGGCCAACACGCGGTCGAAACCGAAACGCTTGGACAGCACAGGATGTAGGTGGATCAGATTATAGTCGCCCGACGCCTTGGCATAGCGACGGCCGAGATCTTCACTCAGCTCCCAGCTTACCGGATTAGACCAGCTCATTGGGGTCGCCTTAGGTGGACGGGCGCGCTTACCGCTGCCCTCGATACGATAGAGATAGGTCGATAGCGACTCCCACACCAGCTCGCCGCCGACGAAGGCGCGAGACACCAGCTCAAACTCCAGCCCAGAGTCGGTCATCTGGCTGCTGGTCAACTCACACTCGAGATCGTAACGTTCATCGACACCCGTGGTGCGATAACGGGTAATGCTGTTCTTGAGGTGGATCATCCCCAGCAAGGGGAAGGTAATTGCATCTAAGGTAAAGATGCTGGCATGCAGACGAAACACCATGACATAGAGATAGGTCAGGGGCAGCTGCTGGCCATCGAACTCGAAGCCACACACCTTGGCATATTGGGCGACCTTGTCACTGCGCACGGTCACCTGTGGACAGGTCACCTTAACATGGGGCAATGGCTGCTCATCCCAGCCTGGCTTTCGGCCAAAAAAGATCTTGCGATAAAGCGATAACAGCGACGGCATCGCCTTAAGTTCAACACAAATTTCTTTATTCACGCTATCCAAACCCTTCACACTTTACTCAGCCTAAAAATTGCAAGCCCGCGAGTATACCCCAAATTCACGCTTTTTACCTAAACCTTAAGTCTGTTTAATGCGCGCCGCCCGTGCCTATGGCAAAATAGCCCTCCTAATTTCAGTCAGCTTTTCCCATGGGCTTCACTCAGTGCAAGACAAAAACTTCGATGCATTAGCCGGTAAATTTGCCAAAAACATCTACGGTACCCCTAAGGGCGAGGTTCGCGCCGCCGTGCTATGGCGAGATCTCTCCCAGGCCCTGACTCAGCTGCCCGAGGGGCCTCTGCGTATTTTGGATGCCGGCGGCGGCTTCGGCTTCTTCAGCCAGAAGCTGGCAAAGATGGGTCACAGCGTCACCCTGTGCGATATCTCCAGCGAGATGTTAGCTCTGGGTAAGGCGCAGATTGCAGTCTATGAGGAGAGCAGCGGCGAGAAACTGGATATCACACTGCTGCACGCGCCGATCCAATCTCTGACCCGAGACGGTCTTGGCCAGTTCGACCTCATCCTCTGCCACGCGGTCGCCGAGTGGCTCAGCGATGCCAGGCAGACGCTGGCCGATCTCACTCAGCTGTTAAAACCACAGGGCCTGTTCTCCCTCATGTTTTACAACAAGGAGGCGATGCGCTTTCACAGCCTGATCTCCGGCAACTTCGACTATGTGGCGGCGGATTTTAAGGTGAAGAAGAAGGTGGGGCTGACCCCTAGTTATCCCCTGTATATAGAGGATGTGCGGGCCTGGGTGACAGATTGGCAGATGCAGCTGGTATCGGAGTCGGGCGTTAGAGTGATCCACGATTATCTCAAGACCCACCAGCCCCCCAATGCCGATTTTAGCCAACTGCTTGAGATGGAGCTGCAATACTCGACTCACCCCGCCTACATAGGCCTGGGGCGATACGTTCACTTCATTACCCGTTGGCAAAGATAGCTAGCTCACTAATCGAACAGCTCCACCTGGCTCTCGCCCTGAGCGGTGACTATCTGTTTCAGATAGCGCTGCTCTTCGCTCATCATCTTAGTGATCCGCTCCGGCGACAGACGCATCAGCTTGACCTTGCCGCTATTGGGATGAAACAACACCTTACGCGGCCAGGGGCCACCGAGATCTTCACTCACTATCTCTATCTCCTCTGTCTTGAGGTAGTTTTTTACGAAGCTGATGTTGGACTCGCCCACGTTCAGCACGCTGGACGTGGTCATCTGAGCACCGCCAAACACCTTGGCCTTTAGACGACTGCGCATGCCACCCAGGTTCAATATGCTGTTGATCAGCTGCTCCATGGCCCAGTTACCATAGCGGCAGGTATAGCTGGTTAGCTGGTGCCAATCTTCATGGAGTTGCCGCTCGGGCAGCAGGAAATGATTGAGACCGCCTATCCCCAACAGAGGGTCCCAGATGCAGGCCGCGACGCAAGAACCCAGGCGGGTGAAGATCAGCTCATCGTGGGCGGTGACATAGAAGTTACCAGGATCGACACGGGCGACCACGGCGTCGTGGCGGGTATCCCACTGACGGGGGATAGCCTCAAACTCGGGTCGAACGGGGTAAAGGGGCGCCTCTGCCTGCATCTTGCCTCCCTGCATCGATGGACTTTGCGCCCATCGATATTTTGGCCAATATTTATACCAATCGTAATAAATAATTGATCATTCTAGCTTGTTAAAACGCTCGATAACTGTATTAGTATTTTTAATTGTAGAATAACTACTTATCTAAAAATCCTGCTTTGTTCTCAAGCGTTTTTCCTGCGCTATTTCTGATCACATGTTTACTGTGATTGGTATTATCCTGCCTAACAGTATAGCTAAACGGCAGACATTGATGCCCTAAGGCGTGGCGCCGAGTTTAAAAAGGTAATTAGTTGCAGGCCGTCTGCCAGCAGTTTTGAACCTTGGCCCCTTCAATGGCGGCAAACTTGGCGGGTATCCCCTTGTCGCCCACCACATGGCCGGCACCCACCACCACAAACAGCGGCGATGGGCCGTCTTGCTGCATCATCAAGGCGCGGATCTTGGCGGTCATCTGCTCGTTGCGCTGCCAGAGCATCTTGTCGATAAGCTCCTTATCGCCATCATGCAGCATCTGTCCCTGCATCAAGTCATCCAGGGCGGCCTCATCGCCGCTGCGCCAGGCGCTTACCAGCTGCTCCATCTCCTCGTCAGGGGCATCGATCGCCTCGAGCACCATCTCCCACTGGAGCTTAGGACTGAACGAGGCCATCAGCTCAAACTGAAATTCGGTACTCTCCAGTTCAATCACGGGACGCTCACCATTCTTGCTCTGCAGCACCTGGTCTACGCCCCACTGCGCCTGGTAGCCCAGGGACGCAAAACGCATCACGCTAAACTGCATCGCCTGCATCCAGGGCGCATAGGCTTGCATTGGGGTGCAGATCTCGCTGCGGCTACGGCAATATTCAGCCAGGCGTGCCTGGGTCTTGGCATCTGCCGCCATCTGAGTCAGGCCATATTTGCGGATCAATCCCATGATGTCTGCCTTGCTGGTATCGGCCTCGACCGCCAGGGCTCCCGACTTGGCGAAGGCCGTTTCTATCTGCTCAGCCATGGGATAAAAATCGGCCTGACCGATGTGAATGGATCCCAACAGATAGGTCTGTTTGCCTTGATAACTGAGCTTATAGAAGGGCGGTTTGTCGTCGCTCGCGGCCATCGCGCCGAGTGACATGATCCCTGTCAGTAATAAAATCCCTATGGTGAATAAACGCGGTCGACTTGTTGCCATCAGGCTTGCCCCTTATAATTCGGCTAAATTTTTCAACACGAGGCAGTTATGCCACATAGTCACCTCATTGAGCAACTTAAAGAGAACTTGCAGCTGGCCTATCGCCAGGCCATCGACGCCGATGCCAAACTGGATGAGTTAAAGAAGGCCGGCCACGGCAAGTTCACCACCATCTTCACCCAGGAAGAAGGCTTTAGCGCGCGCAGCAACCGCTTCGGCCCCTATGTACAGGAGCTGGCCGACGACATGACCAAGCTGCCTAGCCAAGGCGATGGCCTGGCGCCGGCGCTTGAAACTTTCGTGCGTAAACTCGGGGTGCTGCTGCAGACCCTGCAGGCGTTTAAAAGCCAGGCCAAGTAACTAAAGCAACTGAATGAGCGGGTAACCTCATACTTTAGTGTCATATTGCTGTCATGGGCTGGTCCTAGAATCGCCCTACTTTTCGTAGGAGGCGGACTTAGGGAAGGTGCGAATAAGTCCCGTGCTTGCTCTGCGTGTGCTAAAAGTGGATAGATGCAAGGCACAGTTTGCAGCGAATGGCCCTAGTCCTTCGCAAGAACTGTAACCTAGAAAATACCGCTGTAAGCCTCGCCCTGCGGGGCTTTGATAGCAACACCATTTCGGCGTTATTCAACTTCATCAGGCCTCGGCATGCCTCAGTTGAATGCCTTGAACTGTCGCTGCTGTCAAAGCCAGAGCTGTGCGACGACTTGTTCGCACCTTCCTTAGATGACAGCAATCGACCTGAGCAGTGAACTGGATAAAATCATCGAGCATGAGAAGATCCATGTACTGTTTCAGCCCATCTTCAACATCGCAAGCAATAAGCTGCACGGCTTCGAGGCCCTGAGTCGAGGTCCAGAGCATAGCGCCCTCTTCTCTCCTGTGCCCCTGTTTCAGACCGCTGCCCATGAGGGGCGTCTGTCACAGCTGGAAGAGATCTGCCGTCGTCACTCCATCAGGCAATTTGACGCCCGCGAATTGCCGGGCAAGCTGTTTATCAACATCTCGCCAAAGGCCCTGTTGGAACCCAGCCACGCCAAGGGACTCACCTTAAGTTTGGTGCAGGAGCTTGGGCTGTCGCCGGATCAGATAGTGATAGAGCTGTCGGAGCAATACCCCGCCGATGATATCGACCTGCTCAAGGAGTGCCTCAACCACTACCGCAGCCAGGGCTTCCTGACCGCCATCGACGATCTGGGTACAGGCTATTCGGGATTGAGGCTCTGGTCAGAACTGGCGCCAGACTATGTCAAAATCGACCGCCACTTCATCCACCAAATCGACCAATCGCCGGTGAAGCAGGAGTTTGTCCGCTCCATCATAGATCTCTGTCAGAGTCTGAGTTGTAAGGTGATCGCCGAAGGCATAGAGACACAGGCCGAGTTGGCCCTGCTGACCCAATTGGGGATAGTCTATTGCCAGGGCTACCTTTTGGGGCGTCCCCAGACACAACCGACGCAGACCCTGGCGGCGATGGCGCCCCAGGACACCCGCCAACGCCAGACCCGCTACGCCGAATCGGCCGAAAGCCTGTCCACCCGTACCATATGCGTCTCCCCACAGACCAAGCTAAAGGCGCTGAGCGCCCGCTTCGCCCGCTCGCCTCATCTGCAGGTAGTCGCCATCGTCGATGCCAAGCAGCTGCCACTGGGCGTGGTCGACAGGGCGCAGTTGATGGAGCTGTTCAGCACGCCTTATGGCCGCGCCCTACACGAGAACAGCCCTGTGGCTGAGGTAATGAACGACAAGGTGCTGAAAGTACCCGCCTGCATGCCGATCTCCGAGGTGAGTCAATGCCTGACCGCCGAACATGGCACTGTGGCGCAACATTTCTTGGTGATGCGCGGCCAGCAACTGCTGGGGATAGGCCACACCAAAGATCTGCTGCAACAGATCACCGAGCAGCGGATCAAGATGGCCCGCCACGCCAATCCACTGAGCGGCTTACCTGGTAACATCCCCATCCAGGAGGAGCTGCAACGCCTACGCCAGCAAGGCAGAGCCTTCTACCTGGCCTACTTCGATCTGTGCCACTTCAAGCCTTATAACGATCTCTACGGCTTCTGCCGGGGAGATGAGGTGATCCAATCCCTGGCAAAGCGTTTGCAGCAGCAACTGGGCGCCGACCATTTTGTCGGTCATGTCGGCGGCGATGATTTTGTGGTGATAGACACTAGCCAGGCGATCGTCGATGAGTGTCGTCGCCTGCTCCTCAGCTTCAACCAAGCTAGGGAGGCCTTCTACAGTCCCGACGACTGGCTGGCCCAGAGTGTGATGGCCGAAGACAGACAGGGACAGAGGGTGACTCATCCCCTGATCAGCCTATGTGTCGGCCTGCTACCGCCAGAGGTGACGCGTTACTGCGACGAGCAGGAGCTGTCGGCCTATAGCGCGGCGGCAAAAAAACAGGCCAAAGCCGCATTGAATGGCTTTAGCCTGTTTACGCCCGCGCCCAATGGCGGGGCAATTGCTATGTATCGGCCGCTTAAGTTAGCTTAAGGGACAGCCCAGCCTTAAAGCTTGGGCTCCACCGTCTTCTTCAACCAATCGCTGAGCATCTTAGACTCATATCTCAGCGGCTTGTCATTCATGGTACCCGTGGTGTGCATGAAACTCATGTCTCTGAGTTTCTCGTCGCCGGCAATCACCACCTGCTCACCGTCGAGTACCTGATAACTAAAGGTCATGCGCGGCGGATAGATGTCTTTGACCACTCGGATATCGTTTGGGGTCGCACCAAAGGTAGGACGCACGTCGCCGGCCAGATCCACATCTGTCACCACCAGCTCCAGTTTCTGGTTGGGCTTGAGCGTCTTCTCGGCCGCCTTGTTGAGATTCTTCGTCAGGGTCTCGAACACACGCAGTTCGTAGCGAGATTGAATATCGCCTACCGCCTTCACGTCACGATAGCTGTCCACATCCTGCCAAGAGATCTTCACCACTCCGGCCTCGGTGACCGGGTTCTCCTTGGCTTCTTCGGCGGCAAGGTTTAGCGACACCAGCGCCCCCACCAGGAGTAGAGATTGAAACTTCATATTTTGCCTCCTTAATCGCCCAAGCTTGGGACACCTATTGAGTCTTGTTACAACACTGAGTGTACAAAAGCTAACCTGAATATAGGCTTAATGTAAAACACTGGCGAACCTTTTCGCCGCCTTTTTACCTATTGGACAATCACGATTAACCCTTTTCTCCCGGGCCCACAGTTTTTGGCAGCCTTTGTATCAATTTGCTGCACCCCTGAGGTAGACTCTCAGACTCGGCAAGTCTACTAAGGTAAATCATGCAAAATCGATCCGCTCTGCTGTTCGTCGTCATTATCTTCTCGCTGTTGGCAAGCGCCCTCTATTGGATCACCGCAGAAGAGACCCAGCAAACGCCAGAGACCTGGTCGGCCTTCGTCTATGCCCACGGTTACAACTCGGGCCGCTACAAGAAAACCGATGACTTCGAGGACTATGAAAGCTGTAAGACCTTCGCCACCGAACAGGCTAAGGCGCTTGGCGATGTCTTGTGGGAGTGTGGACTAAGGTGCCGCTTCGACAACAGCCGTCAGGGCTTTCAGTGCGAGACCATGAAGAATCAGGAGTAAGTCGGCTCCCTTTTCTCCAGAGATCCGCAGACCAACTACAGCTGTTGGTTTTTTATTCAGTTCCTGTTCAAGCAATTGTCATTAACATAGGCATCAATTAAACCGCAGGGCCAGTCTGCAAACGCACAACAGGGCGCAGCATGGCCCGGTCAGCGGCAATCGAATTTAAGATACTGACAGGAGCTATGACAATGAGCCAACCCACCCGCACAAGATTCTCAGGGAAATTCGCCCTATTGGCCTCGCTAATCCTTGGTTTCGCCTTTATCTCGGGCGTTAACGCCAATGAACTGACCGACAGCGAACGCGCCGCGGTAGCAAAACACTTCCAGATTCTGGATAAACAGCAAGAAGCGAGCGACAACCAGAGGCTCGACAGCTTCCAGGCAGAGCTGGACAACCAGCTTGACCAGGCCGAGGAAGCCTTTATGGAAGACGCCTGCGCCGAACATGAGCTACAGTTCGACAACGACAGCCAGGTCTGCTTCTAAACCTGACTCGCCGAGACGCCGCTAAAAGGGAAACAACTGAAACAGCTGGGGGTAAGTCGCCTTCAGCTGTTTTTTCTTGTGCGAAAACTTCTTCCCCTGAGGCGTCGCCTGGCCAGAAGGCACAAAGGGCAACTCCTCGCCGGTGCGATCCTCATAGATCTGCCCGGCAAGCAGATCGTAATCTTCCACGAAGGGATAGGCATAGCCGTCCTTCTCCGGCCAGGCTGGCAGCTGCGCCAAGGCATCTGGCTCCAGCAGTATCCGCTCGAACCACTGCTGGCCCAGTGAGATTAAGAAAGCACGAAACTCGGCAAAACCATACTCGCTGTCGCAGCCCGTGACGATATAAGCCGCCCCCCAGAGCGACCAGAGATAGGCCCTGCGCATCTGCTGGGAAAACAGCTTATCGAAGGCCGCCAGCTCCTGGTTACTCAACTCGGTCAGCTTGGCCTTAAGCTCGGCTGCCAGGCTTTCCTGATCCTGCAGAGGTTCGCTGCGGGTCACTAACTGCCAAAATTCACTCTCTGTCATGGGGTTCTCACGCTATCTAAGTCCGCCACATCTTACCCTAACCGGCAACGCTGAGCAGCATAGACAGGCAAATTAGGCAAAGCATTGGACTAAGTTGCACCATTTTTCTACACTGCGGGGCAAATCATTCACCCAAGAGCCAAGATGAACCGACCGACTCCCAGCATACTGCTACTGATCGCCCTCTATATCGTTATCGCCATTCTCGCCGGCTGGCGCGCGTTAGACAGCCAGAAACTGGATCTCTTTACCCTGGGCGTGATCCCTGTGCTGATCGGGCTGATCGCACGCACCAACTGGGCTAGCCTGGTGCTGAAGATCTATATTGGCATACAAACCCTGGGGTTCACGGCGCTTGGAGCCACGGCGGTGATCGCCTATCAGATCACCCCTGAAGACGTTAAGGTGGTGGTGCATGGACAGGAGCTGCCTATCTGGGCTATCGCCCTGGTGGTCACCATACTCTTGAGTTTTCAGTGGTATATGGCTTTCTCTAAGAGCATGAAACAGTATCTGCCACAAGCGGCGCAAACGAGCGATAAGCGCGAGGCTTAAATAATCCCCCAGGCAAATCGGCCAAATAAGGCCCAAGCCTTGTCTGGTGAGCCTTTCAAGCCAAGAGTGGGAAATATCGGCCGCTTTTTGCTGCCACTAAGGTAAATTTTTACTGAATTTGACTGAAAGCACCCTTTGGGCGCATAAAACCGCTTTCATTATAGGGATGCTTGTGGCATGTTAAGTCCAGCAATTGCAAGTATCTAATGTAATTGGTATTACTAAATCTACGGAAAGAAGAGACTATCCAAATGAATAAAACTGAACTTGTTGCAAAAATAGCGGAAAGCGCTGAACTCACTAAAGCTGAAGCTGCTCGCGCCTTAAAGTCTTTCGAAGAAACGGTAGCGGAAGCGATGAAGAACGGCGAAAAAATCTCTATTGTAGGTTTTGGTTCTTTCGAGACCACTAGCCGTGCAGCACGTACAGGCCGCAACCCACAGACGGGCAAAGAAATTCAGATCCCAGCGGCTGTAGTACCTAAGTTTAAAGCCGGTAAGACGCTAAAAGACAGCGTAAACTAAATCGGTATTTAATCCGTCGAAAAACCTCCGCCATGGAGGTTTTTTTATGCACCTTCCTAGTGCATGCTCTGCCTCATTTTTAATCAACCGCTTGCCTACCTCTGACGCAAATATAATAACCAATTGAAAAATAACCAATAAATATTTGGCACACTCTTCGCTATAGCTTGTACGCGGCCTGACAATACTCATAACAACAGGCAAGGCCGCTCCCATAGACCAATAAGAAGGAATGAGTATGAAACAAGCATTGCGAACCCTAAGCCTACTCGCGGGCACCTTGATGGTGGCCTTACCTGCCAGCGCTAGTGTCACGGGCAACATTGGTGCGACCTCCAACTACTTGTGGCGCGGTGCCACCCAGACAGGAGACGCACCTGCGGTTCAAGGCGGCATAGACTTCGAACACGATAGCGGCCTCTACTTAGGCACATGGGCTTCTAATGTGGATTTCGGTGACGACACCAGCTACGAGATCGACTTCTACGGCGGCTATGCGGGCAGCGTGGGGGAAGATTTTGGCTATGACATCAGCTATCTCTACTACGCCTATCCCGACAGCGGTTCGAGCATAGACTTCGGTGAAGTCACCCTGGCCCTAAGCTGGAAGTGGTTTAGCCTCGCCTATTCACAGGTAGTCAATGCCGATAGCGATGTGGCAGCCGATCCTTTCGATGAGAAAGATCTCAGCTACATCAACGCAGGTGTCAGCTTTCCGCTGTCGGAAACCCTGTCATTCTCGGCGCACTATGGCTACTCCAGCGGCGATGTGGTCAACGCCTGGTTCGATACCGACAACTATGCCGACTACTCCCTCTCTCTGGATAAGGAGACCGACTTTGGTACCATCTCCTTCTTGGTCAGCGATACCGACCTCGACGGTGACGATCCGAAAGTGGTGGTAGGCTACAGCTATAGTTTCGATTTGTGATCTAAATTTAAATGAGTTGCCGCTAATTTAGCTGGCAACTCACTATTGCTCTGCCATTATTCCGTTTAAAAACAATAAATTAAAATCCACACATTCACCAAGCCTCTCAGCTTTTGTCGAGAAAGTCGACAAATACAAATGTGTTAACTCGATCAAACAAAAATTGAAAATCCCCTGCTATTTTTCTCATTAGCGCTCGCTAATGTGCCCAGGCCTTAGGACGCTAAACTAGCTAACGCTTTGACTCAGTTAACTTTATGTTAAAGCGGCTCAGTGCTAAGCAGCACCAAATGAGTGCTCAAGCACTTTATTTGACGAGGATTTCAATATGGCTCAGTTACTCGATGTTATTCCGAACGATGCTGAAATCGAAGCGATCACAGCACCCAAAAACCCTAAGGCCGCCTGTGAGCTGCAACACAGACGCGAAGTCAAACGTCGCCTGGAAGAGTTACTCGAAGAGGCGGCCCTCAAACGCGCCATGGGGGGCGATTTCTACTGAAAGTTAGCGATTAGGGTAGGTCATCCCTACCCTTAGATGCTAATCCGCCTGGCAGTGAACAACCTTAGTCAGGCTATTGGCTAACGCCTGCAGCTGCTCAACCCGCCTGGCCAACTGCTCGCCCTCAATAGCAACCGATTCGGATACTTGGTTAGTGCCCACCACACTGCTGGCCACTTCGCTACTGGCACTGTTTAGCTGCGTAAGCGCCTCTCCTTGCAGGGTCATTAACCCCGCCAGTTGATTAACGTCATGGACCACACTGGCAATCTGGTCGATGATCTGCGTCAGCTCCTCCGCACTCTGCTCTATCACTCTTTGTCCTTGAATCACCTCGTCACGGCTGTTGCCGAGCAGCTGACGTATCTCTATCGCAGAGCGGTTACTCTTAGCCGACAGCTCCCTGACTTGTTCCGCCACCACGGCAAAGCCTCGTCCATACTCGCCGGCCCTGGCCGCCTCAATTGCCGCGTTTAGCGCCAGTAGATTCGTTTGCTCCGCCACTGAGGTAATGAGATCGGCGACCGAGACGATCTCCTGATTGCTTTTCAGTATCGCCGCAATCGCATTGGTCGACGCCTCTAAGGATTGGGCGCTATTGGCCGCCCGGCGATCGATAGATTGGCAGCGCCCCTTTAGCTCCTCCATAAACTGTTCAGATTGACGCATGTCTTGGGTCATCTGCGATACTTGCTGACTCATCTGCTCGGCCGCACTGGCCTGAGATTCACAGTTCACATTAAGCTGAGTCACCTGCCGATGAAGTGTCAACGCCTGGGTGTCCAGCGCGGTGGCGACGCCCGACAGGGCCGAGGCATCCTCACTGGCCTGAGTCAGCACCTGCCCGAGGCGCTGCTCGCCCGCCTGCGCCTTGGCGGCGCTCGACTGCATATTTTGCTGGGCTTCGGCCTGCGCCTGATTGGCCTTAAATCGTGCCGCGCAGCTATAACCCTGTGCGACGACTATGACCACAAGCGGGAGTATCATGCCACTCTAGGCATCTATGGCCTCCCCGGCTTCAGACAAAGCTATGGTCACCACTATCTGCTGCTGCAATCCCTGCTGCACCATCACGGCCGACAGGGCGATAACGACCAGACTCCAAAGGGTCGCCATGACTAAATTGCCGGTGAGATAGAAGGCGATAATCAACACCGCGACCCAGAGGCTCTGGCTGGAGGTGAGTATGCCACCTCCCTGATAAATAACATTGAGGGCATGCAACACCATGCCAAAGAAGCCCAGGTTTAACGCCAGATTTATCTGCCGCAGAAAGCGAATCGTCGCGGCGGCGATCACCTCGACGGAGATTAAGATCATCGAGGTGATCATCAACAGGGTATGGGGCTGCTGGGCCCACTTCATCAGGCTATATAACCCGGTAAATAGGCAAAGCAGCGTGAAGAACAACAGGGTGTCGACTAAACGAACTTGATCATCATTCCAGCAATGGCGCTTTGGGAAAAACAACTTGCGCCAGATAGCGAGAGGGGTCATAGGCTTTGCGCTCCTGCCACGTTAGGACTCAGGCTCGAGTTAAGCCAGCCTGTCGCTAATCAGCATGACGTTGCATTGCAACCACCGGGTGAACAGGAGTGGCTCATCGACACTGGCTCTTTTGCTAGAGGCAAGTCTGATGGCACATCAAATGCTGACCGCAACAGGCCGACTTAAAACTTACCCTTTAAGCATCTCTTTCTTTAGGGAAGGTGCGAACAAGTCGTCGCACAGCTCTGGCTTTGATAGCAGCGACAGTTCAAGGCATTCAACTGAGGGCATGCCGAGGCCTGCTGAAGTTGAATAACGCCGATATGGTGTTGCTATCAAAGCCCCGCAGGGCGAGGCTTACAGCGGTATTTGCTGCGTTACAGTTCTTGCGAAGGACTAGGGCCATTCGCTGCAAACTGTGCCTAGCATCTATCCACTTTAAGCACACGCAGAGCAAGCACGGGACTTATTCGCACCTTCCCTAGCCCTTTATCCGTCGGATTGTCACCCAACCAAATCGCGAGCACGGCCTTACGGAAATCTTCACCACTGGTCACCGACAGCTGCTGACCATTTTTATAGCTAACAATCCCAGTACCCGGCACGCTCACCAAGGTAAATTGATCACCCTCTTTGATCGGCTCGGCAAAGGTTGCAATAAAGGACTTGATGCTATCGGCAATGGCGCTGGTGTCTCCATCGGTCGCGCGATCGAAGCCATCATGCATCGCCTCGGTCATCTTCTCTGAGGTGATCATGCCCGAGGTGATGTTGAGTCGAATCGCGGAAATTTGTTCGCCATCGACCACATTGGCGGCCTGCTCGGTAGGAGCAACCGTATAGAGGGACCCCACATAGAGATCCATGAAGAACTTACTGCGAACACCTGCACCATTAAGTTGCAGCACCTGCTCCTGAGAGGTCATGGTGTCGGCAACATCGACCCCCGCCACCTCGACTGCCGACACTGCTGAGGTGCTCAACAACAGCACACTCGCCAATAATAAACTCTGTTTTTTCATTTGTGACCCCATCGAATTCCAAGCCGTGGCGGGCGGCTAGGCCGCTCATAGCGAGCCTTCCGCACACGACATAATAAAAAGGCACTAGCGCCGAACTGGGGAGCAAAACGCTAGCGCAAAGGGCACCAGCTAGAATGCGTGGTTGTACTCGATCCAGTAGCTGTCATCCGTGCTGTCGCTATTGTCCGTCTTAAAGTTCACACGAATGTTTTGACGCTTATTCATCTGATAGGCCACCGAAATTTCACCATTGAAACTGGCCATTTGTAATCCGCCATCCATGATGTCATCGCTCCAGCCCTTACCCTGAATCTCATCGGTATAAGAGGCGCTCACCAGGGTCCACCAGTGATCGTTAAAGGCATAACGGGCGTAAACCATGCCGGTCAGAATGAGTGACGGCACATCGATGCCACTGCTCGATACCGCGGTGCTAGCGGCCATATCAGGCGGCAAGATCTGCGACATGTTATCTTCAACTACCACGGCGCCGGCATAGAGAATCGGCCAGATATAGAAGCTGTCTGTCACTGGAATCGTCATCACGGGACCCGCCTGGATCACCGCCATGTTGCCGTAGAAGGGATGATCCGCCAGGATGGCATCGCTCGACCAGCCTGTGCCGTTGGTCGTGTTAATGGTGCCGTAGCGCATACGATATGAACGCTTGCTGGTCTCGTCGTTAAAGGTTGGGATCATGCCGTAATCAGGGTGAGCCACCATGCCTGTAAACTGCAGCGTCTTGTCTCCCTCATTGAAGATGTTTTTCGCCTCGAAGATCACCCCTGTTTTTTGTCCCGAGGTGGCCGTCTTTTCAGACAGCATCAACTGCGCCTTAAAATTTGCACCTTCACTACCATAGGAAGCCCCCAGGGAGGTATACACATCCGTTGGGTTAGACATATCGATATCGGCATCATCTGCCGCCATCGCGCTGAAACCACAAGTCATTGACGCTACAACCGCAACACTTAAAAGATGCTTTTTCATAATTGACTCCATCGTCATCATTTGATCTATTTGTTATAAAAATCGGTTTTAATCACTTGTCGCATTACGGCGGTTAACTTGCCGCAGCTAGTGCCTGACGACGCTTCCACTTGCCAGTAAAGAAGACATAGGCATATGCACTGTTAATCACGAAACTTGCCAGCCCGGCGGCGAGCATGAGTTCATCGTTACGTAGCATTGGCACCACATTGCTCTCGTACATGAATGGGCAGCTGAAGTAATACATGAAGGAGCCAGCCAGCGTGAAAGCACGCGCCTGCAACCAGGTACCCTTCTTGATGAACAGCGCGGGCAGTGTCGCGGCGATCAACACCATCATCTGCGCCGTAGCTGAACCCGGGAAGTTGAGGTAAACGAAGACGATGTTCCAAACGTCGTAGGCAATGATCCAGAAGGTGGTCATGGCGGGCCAGATCATGTCTTGCTGCTTAGACTTGTCGGCAAAGATTTGCGCCCAGCCCGCCAGCGTGATGATGGACAACACACCGCCAATGGCGTTGAGGATGTTAGCGAGGTTACCCATACTAAAATCCTGCATAACGGCTTCTGAAATGTTGATGGCGAGGAAGGCGGCCGCGCCAAACTTGGCCCACTTCATATCCCCTATCTTGGTAAAGCGGATCAAGGTAAATAGCGCGGCGGCGCCCACCACAGAATAGAGCTTGACCCACTTGAACCAATAGGTCACACCATAGCTGGACCATAATGGAATCAATACGATGGGCAGAATAAACCACAGCAGGTAGTTGCTGTACTTGAAGCGGCGGCATAGCTCGTTGAGCAGCATCAAACCAATCAGCACCAAAAGCACGTGTCCGAAGGCGCGGTTTTGATACCACTTGTGGATGTTAAAGCCATCGCCATCCAGGCTAAAACGCATGGTCTCGGCTTCTACGAAGCTGATCTTTGCGCCATCGAAGTCGGTGATCAAGGCGCCTGGCTGACTGGTGATCGTCAGGTCATGACCCGACAATGCCCAGTGCTGAATTTCGCTATGGTTAAAGCCAC
Source organism: Shewanella sp. Isolate7 (assembly GCF_022398425.1). Lineage (NCBI taxonomy): Bacteria > Pseudomonadati > Pseudomonadota > Gammaproteobacteria > Alteromonadales > Shewanellaceae > Shewanella > Shewanella sp. Isolate7. The sequence continues at coordinate 16,383 of NZ_JAKEVJ010000008.1, forward strand.
CCGACTGCTTAATGACCTGAACCGTATCATCGCTGCCAAATTCGAGGCGATAGAACAGGCTGCCTTCACCCGGCTTACCGTCTCGCGTTCCCTGCCAAACCTGCCCCTGAATATTGTCCAGATGCGATGTCGCATCTAACGCGTCGTCTGCGTAGCTAACTGAGCTGCATAGCATCAGTAACATGGCAAACATAGTGCTAAATATCTGTTTCACCCTGAGTTTCATAATTTCACTCTCTCAATCGTGATGCTTAGATGAGGGGCGCCACCTTGCGGCGCCCTAAGGTCTTAAGCCGTGGTTAGTTGTTGCTGTTTTTCCGGCGTATCTTTGTAGTACTCATTCAGCATCGGCGGCTCGTTGTTCCCGGTAGGCGGCTCGCCTGTTGGGCTAGTGCGTTGCTTATTGAAGTACCAGATGGCAAATGGAACGTGCAGACACAGGTTGATCGCGCCCCACACCCAGAGCATTGTGTCGTTGGCCCAGCTGGTCGAATCCATCACAGGCGTGAAGATGTCGGCATTGGCGCGAACCAGAATGTGGAAGGCTAAGGTGTACACTCGAGCGATGATGTAGAGCTCGGGGCGCCCCTTGATGATGGGATACAGCTCTGCCGCCATTAAGATACAGAAGGAGCTGGCGAAGTAGCCTGGGTTCTCACCAAACACGAAGGCCAGGTTCCATGTGGTGTAGAGGAAGTTCCATGCCGCAGTCGAATAGAACAAGAGATCATTGGGCTTGTCTCGACCAATCACCCAATACATGCGCTGGCCGTTCTTGTAGCGAGGGAACGGAATGGTGATACACAGAATCACACCACAGATAGCATTGAAGTAATTAGCGGTCACAAAGTCTTTAGCCGTTGCCTCGGCAATGTTGAGGAACAACACGGCGTACAACACCTTGAGTACCCAGTCACCCCTGAAGAACGCCAGCACCCTATTAGGATTGTCGTAGTAGAGATAAGCGATGCGAGCGCCGCCCACCACGATAGCGGTAGGGATCAGCACACTCACGGTTTTCGCCCAACGGAACCAGCCGTCGAGGTTATCCGCCCATAAGGGCGCGGTCAGTAATGACAACAGCCAAAAGGCTGCCGTTAATCGAGGTGTACGGCGCATGCCCTCCACCAACACGAGCAAGAACACTATGTATCCGCTCATCGAAACAACATATTGCCAGACAGGTATGTCCATAACGCCTCCTGAGTTAACTTGATTCAGGCTGACGCTTACATCGACGCTAACCTGAACAACTTATAGAGCAACTACCCCAAACTAGAGTCTTTGCTCTAATTTTTCTTTTTCGCACTTAATGAGAGCGGCCTCACATTGCGATCAAGTTCAGGGGGCTAAATGTGAACATTTTGCAACAAGATGTGATCCCGATAACAAAGTCGATAAGATTTAATTAATGGATAACAGGCAAACGCAAACGAACACCCGCCTTAGAAAGCGACAAAGAGGAAAACTCAAAACAGATAGCAATGAGGCGACATACAAACAAAACAAAATACATTTAAAATCAATTGTTTACACTACAAACAGATTGACAAACAATAAGATACACGCTAATTGCGCCAACCTCTCACAGGAAAGTGTGGCGCTCACATTACTTTTACACACTCTTGGCGAAATGCGGTCAACCTAGAGGAGAAACCAAAAGAAACGCCTTGATATCACCCACCAAGACACTGAGATGTTAACAAACCGGTAAGTGACAGCCTTGCACCAAAGGCGCCTAACCAAGGACTCAAACCACTTAAATACATTACAAAAGGCTCGCCACCAAGCCTAATCACAACCTGGATAGCGAGGTTATCGCCCATCTATTGTTGTCATCTCTCCTGCAAAAATTGTTCGATACAAAGAAAAACAGCCTAGCGCCATAGGTCGAAGGCACTCACCACTTAGCCCCTGCAAGCCTAGCAACTAGCTCCAAGAATCATCTATCTCAAACACAAAAAATAGCGCCCTCTTAGGATGCTCTTTGTTGTTCTGCACAGGACTTGCCGTCTGGCTTAGGCTCAAGCTTAGGCTTAATCTTGCTACGTCTTAAAGTGGCTTCGCAGGTCGAGCCGAGGGCTTGTTAAGATTCCCCTTCTCCACTGGCTAAATTGGTGTAAGATTAAATTCAGCACATAACTTATTGATAGTCATAATTCTTCCGAGCAGTTTATCTGCAAGAGGTCATCATGACGCTAAGCAAATCCTTACGCCTTATCGCCCCACTTCTCCTGCTGCTAAGCGGCTGTCAGGGATCCGAGCCGCCCCAGGCTCTAGGCACGTTAGAGCGCGACCGGGTACTCCTGCGCGCCACCACCTCTGAGATCATCACGGCGTTACCTAAACGCGAAGGCAGCCTGGTCACCGAGGGCGACTTGCTACTGCAATTCGACACCCGCAAACAGACTGCACGCGTTGCCAACGCCCAGGCCCAGTGGCAGAAGGCGCAGGCCTACCTGCTCAGGCTCACCAACGGCGAACGCCCAGAGGATATCGCCAGCGCTCAGGCCAATCTGGAGCGTGCCACCGCCGCCATGGTGCAGGCGGAGAAGACCTACAGGCGCATCGACAAGCTCAAGCGACAGAACCTGGTGAGCCAGCAGGAGCTGGATCAGGCCATTGCTAGCCGGGATCAGACCATCGCCGAACATAACGCCGCGAACGAGGCCTTGAGTAAGCTGATTGTCGGTGTGCGTCAGGAAGATATTCAGCAGGCCCAGGCGGCACTGGATGCGGCGGCCGCCGAGCTGGATCTGGCGCGCCAGCTGTTGGACGATCTCAGCATCACGGCGACCCGCAGCGGTCGCCTCGACAGCCTGCCCTTTAACCTCGGCGAACGAGTGCCTGCTAACGCCGTAGTGGTGGCGATTCAGGCCGACAAGGCCGCCTATGCCAGGGTCTATATCCCCGCCCCGGCCATGGCCAAACTCACCATAGGAATGCAGCTTCAGGTGCATATAGACGGTCAGGATACCCCCTTTACCGGCACGCTACGCTGGCTCAGCAGGGAGCCGGCCTTCACGCCATATTACGCTTTGAATCAACAGGATAGATCTCGTCTCGTCTATCTGGCCGAGTTCGATCTCGACGAGACGGCCCAGCCTCTGCCCACGGGCATCCCCGCCCAGGTGGAGCTGCCCTGATGTCTCTAGGTGCGGAGCTGGCCATAGATGCCCGCGGCGTCGATAAGCGGTTTGGCGACCTCTTGGCGGTTGCCGAGCTGGATCTGCAGGTGCAGAAGGGGCACATCTACGGCTTTCTCGGCCCCAACGGCTGTGGCAAATCTACGACCATCCGCATGCTCACCGGCCTGTTAACCCCGACTCGGGGTGAGATAAATGTCCTGGGCATGGCGATCCCCAAGCAGGCCGAGGCTCTCAGGCGACACATTGGCTATATGACACAGAAGTTTTCCCTCTACGAAGATCTGAGTGTCAGGGAGAACCTGCAATTTATCGCCGACATCTATGGGCTGGGCGCCAGGGAGAGCAAACGTAAGATAGATGAACTGACGGCCACCTATCATCTCGACGCCCAGCGCCAGCAGCTCGCAGGCACCCTTAGCGGCGGACAGAAACAGCGCCTAGGACTAGCCTGCGCCTGTATCAACGAGCCGGAGCTGCTGTTTCTCGACGAGCCCACCTCGGCGGTGGATCCCCAGAATCGCCGCGACTTCTGGGAGCAACTGTTCGATATCTCCGAGCGCGGCACCAGCATCTTAGTCACCACCCATTACATGGATGAGGCGCAGCGATGCCACCAGCTGGCGATCATGGAAAGCGGCCACATTCGCGCCAAGGGGAATCCTCAGGCGCTGCTCGAGGAGATGCCACTGCACGTCATCGAGATCGCCGGACACAGGCTGCGACAGCTAAAGTCACACCTTAGCCAATTCGGCGAGATCCCCTCCACCGCCCAGCTAGGCGATCGCCTACGGGTCCTAGTCGACAAGCAGATAGCGGCGCCTATTCCCTGGCTGCTGGAGAAGAGCCGCGCCGTGGCAGGCCAACTGACGCCACAGCAACTGACTCAGGTCGCCCCCAATCTGGAAGATCTCTTCGTGTCGGTCACCGGTAAGGGGCTCAGCCCATCGCGGGAGGCGCAAGATGCTACTGGCTAGCCTGAGGCGCATAAAGTCGATCACCACCAAGGAGATCCGCCAGCTCAAGCGCGACCGCATCACCTTCGGCATGGTGGTGATGATCCCGCTGATCCAGCTACTGCTGTTTGGCTATGCCATCAATACCGATGTGCGTAACGTGCCCGTGGTGGTGGATCAGAGCCACTCCGCCGCCGGTCGCTGGATAGTCGAGGCGATCAAGGTGACTCAGGTGGTCAGCATAGAGAAGCACTACGCCAGTGCCGAGGAGGCCGAGGCCGCCATTACCCGGGGCGAGGTACGCGCGGCGCTGATCCTGCCGCCCAACCTCACCCAGAAGCTGGCCAATGGCGAAACCCTGGGACAATGGGTGGTCGACGGCTCGGATACCATGGTTGCCTCGGCGATCAGCCAGCTGAGAAACATGCCGCTGGATCAGATCACAGGGCAAGACACACAGAGGCTGCCCACCTTCGAGGTCGCCCTCTTCTATAACCCAGAGCAGCGCTCGGCGGTCAACATAGTACCGGGGCTGATCGCCGTGATCCTCACCATGACCATGCTCCTCTTTACCTCGGCAGCCATAGTACGAGAGCGCGAGCGCGGCAACCTGGAGTTGCTTATCACCACGCCCATCAAGCCGCTAGAACTAATGCTGGGTAAGATAGTGCCCTACATCTTGGTGGGCTTGGTGCAGATGACCATCATCCTCGGCCTGGGGCATCTTATCTTCGACGTGCCCATCAATGGCGCCATCGCCCAGCTGCTGATGGGCACCCTGCTGTTTATCGCCGCCAGCCTCACCCTGGGGCTGATCATCTCCACCATCGCCAAGACGCAACTGCAGGCGATGCAGATGACCATCTTCATCATACTGCCGACGATATTATTGTCGGGTTTCATGTTTCCCTTCGAGGCCATGCCCAGGCCGGCCCAATGGCTTGCCGAGCTACTGCCCGCCACCCACTTCATGCGCATCATACGCGCCATAGTGCTGCGGGGCGGCACCCTGAGTGACATGCAGTTCGATGCCCTGTGGCTTATCGGCTTCACCCTGGTCGGCATCCTGGTGGCCTCGCTGCGCTTTACTAAGCGCCTCGACTAGCCATATGAGCAACAAAAAAAGCGCCCGAGGGCGCTTTTTTATCTCATAACAGACGGTTTAACTACTGGCCTCGGCCTCTTGCTGACGCTTCTTGATGAAGTACTCGCGAGTCAGGCCGAACACCACAGGGCTGAGCAGCGCCAAGGCGATCAGGTTAGGGATTGCCATCATGGCGTTCAGGGTATCGGCCAGTAACCAGATGAAATCAAGCGAGCTGACGGCCCCTAACGGCACCACCACCACCCAGATGGCTCTGAATGGCTTCACCGCACGCACACCAAACAGATACTGCACACACTTCTCGCTATAGACGCTCCAGCCCAGGATGGTAGTGAAGGCAAAGATAGAGAGGGCGATAGCCACGATATAGTTACCCATAGGCAGGGCGTGAGAGAAGGCATAAGAGGTCAGCGCCGCGCCATTCTCACCCGATGTCCAGGCACCGGATACCACAATCGCCAGACCGGTAATGGTACACACCACCAGGGTATCGATGAAGGTGCCGAGCATGGCAACCAGGCCCTGAGCCACAGGGTTATTGGTCTGCGCCGCCGCGTGAGCAATGGGCGCACTCCCCAGACCCGCCTCGTTCGAGAATACGCCACGGGCCACACCGAAACGTACCGCGGCCCACACCGCCGCACCGGCAAAGCCGCCCTGGGCCGCCACAGGATTAAAGGCACTGTGCACGATAAGGGCGATGGCATCGGGAATGTCGGCGAAATTAACCACGATCACCGACAAACCGGCGGCGATATAGAATACCGTCATCAGGGGCACCAGCTTACCCGCCACATCGGCGATACGCTTGATACCGCCCATCAGCACAGCGCCCACCAACACCATGAGCACCACACCAGTCACCCAGGTGGGCACGCCGAAGTTACTGCTCAGGGCGTCGGCCACAGAATTGGCCTGTACTGTGTTGCCGATGCCGAAACCGGCGAAGGAGCCAAACAGGGCAAAGGCTGTACCCAGCCAGGCCCACTTACTGCCCAGACCATTCTTGATGTAGTACATGGGGCCGCCGATATGGTTGCCGTTATCGTCAACTTCACGGTATTTCACCGCCAGCACCGCCTCGGCAAACTTGGTCGCCATGCCGACTAAGGCGGTACACCACATCCAGAACAGGGCACCTGGGCCGCCGATAAAGATGGCGGTCGCCACCCCTGCGATGTTACCCGTACCTATCGTGGCCGACAGCGAGGTCATCAGGGCATTAAAGGGGCTGATCTCCCCCTTCATCTGCTTATCTTTGTCGGGAATACGCCCAGACCAGAGCAACTTAAAGCCGGTACCCAGCTTGAGGATGGGCATCAACCGCAAGCCAAAGGAGAGAAAGAGTCCTACGCCTAAGATCATCACGAGCATGGGAGTACCCCATACGAACCCGTTGATCGTACTGACAAACTCAGTAATAACTTCCATTCAAACCTCTTCGTTTTTATCGTTATTTTGGTGATCTACACCACGCTTTGTTGATTGCATCCCAGAGTACAACGAAAAGCGCTCAAAATGAAAGCAGCGATTGTTAACAAATTGAAACAAAGAGAGTTAGTTAAGAGATGGGCTATGCCTAGGCAGGCCTAGCAAATCATGGGAAATAGAAAGTGATGGATGGTCGAGAAGTTAAGGCAGACAACTTATCCCCAGCCTCGTCTGCGAGCACAAGCCTGATGAGCCTGTCGCCCACATTTAAGAGACGAGGTAGGCCAATCCCCCCAGCTTGAAGGAGACACCAACCAATACGAACATGATTGATAATAAGGTTACCGGGACAATGTGGAGCGCCATATCCGTCAGGTTTGACGGTGACAACTTAGGAATGACCCTGAACCTAGCATCTAAAGCCAGAAGGAAAGTGAGCCCGAGTAAGGTTAATTTCGCCGCAATGCCATGAGCCAAGGGAACCGACATGTCGAACCACAGGCTAACATCTGGCAACAGCCGATACGCTAACATCAGGCCGGTTATGATCTGGATAACCAAGGCGGGCATGCCGATTTTTTCGTAGACGGATTCAAATTCCAATAAGCGTTGAGGCGATCGCTCTTTGAGTACGCGAGGCAGTACTACCACCGAAAGCACTATATGCCCACCCGTCCAGATGGTCGCCGCCAAAATATGTAGCGTGAGAATTAAACCATACATACTTAGGTAATCTCCTGTGAGTTCCAACACTTCTCATAAGGGTTAATTTTCTAAAACCTGTGGCGACCGTCTTTAAGCCAAGCGACATCCCCAACACAAAACTACGCTCACACCATGGGGTTGCTCATCGATAGGAAATCTATATTACACGACTTAGACACTGCATAATGCCCGTTGCGATCAATAATGAGACGCAAAAACACCTTAATTCTCTTGTCACTCTGATGGATTGCTCAACGACTCCTCACACCTCTATCTCTCGGCACTTGAACTAAGAGCATCTAACTAAGGAAGAAATCGGCTAACTGAGATATGTCTAGCCTCGATACAGATAGCCACTACCCCGCAACTCAACGGGGTTGACTAGCCTTGCGCTGCAGCTGACGGCGCATCGCCTGGGTTGTGGGATATTTGGGCAACACTAACCAGCACACCAGGGAAGGTGCGAACAAGTCGTCGCACAGCTCTGGCTTTGATAGCAGCGACAGTTCAAGGCATTCAACTGAGGGCATGCCGAGGCCTGCTGAAGTTGAATAACGCCGATATGGTGTTGCTATCAAAGCCCCGCAGGGCGAGGCTTACAGCGGTATTTGCTGCGTTACAGTTCTTGCGAAGGACTAGGGCCATTCGCTGCAAACTGTGCCTTGCATCTATCCACTTTAAGCACACGCAGAGCAAGCACGGGACTTATTCGCACCTTCCCCAGATAAACCAAGACAGGAAGGAAGAAAAATAGACTGGTTAAGACAAAAGCAATTCGCAACCCATTGACTCTTAGACCATAATAGTCGGCTAAACCAGAACAGACACCGGCAATAACCCCCTTATCACCCCGGGTTAATATCTTAATACTCTCTAAATCTGTCATGAAAATCCCTTTTAAATTCAGATTACTATTAACAAACGGTCACGTTTGAACCTAGAGTCACTATAACCAAATTATCTTGATTTTGTTACACCAAGAGTCTAAGTCTTGGTATATGAGTTCTTAAGCAGTTCCCGCTGTTGCTAGAATATTTAGCAACCTCAAAGTATTCAGTCTTCATTACAAGGCTCGCGCTTCGGCAGCCCCACGCTAATCACTGCTGTTAGCCCGAGCAGCGCCGTCGAGATCCATAAGCAAGCCGCCAGCCCATAGGCCTGATAGACCCAGCCCGAGAGGATAGTGCCCAATAGCCGTCCCATGGCGTTGGCCATGTAGTAGAAACCGACATCCAAGGAGACGCCATCGTCACTGGCATAGCTAACGATCAGGTAGCTATGTAAGGAGGAGTTGATGGCAAACACGGCGCCGAAGAGCAAGAGGCCGGCAAGCAAGGCCGCCTCTTGGGCCATCGCCGACGCAAGCCCGAGCTGTCCAGTCAGGGCCAGCGCGATCGCGGCGGGGATCAGGGTCAATCCACCCGCCCATAACATGGCACTGCGGCCATCGGGCACCAGGCCGCTGGCCTTGCCGGTGATTCTGGGCGCCAGGCTCTGCACCGCGCCATAACCTATGACCCAGAGTGCCAGAAAGCCCCCCACCCGATAGTGGTCCCAGCCGAACTGACTGGCAAGATAGACAGGCAGCGCCACCACAAACCAGACGTCACGGGCGGCAAACAGACACATGCGCGCCGCGGATAAGATGTTGATCGCCCGGCTCTTAGAAAAAAGCTCGGTAAACTTAGGCTTGTTCTTGGCCTTGCCCAAATCTTGTTTGAGTTTGATGATGCTAACCAGCCAGACGATGCTAAGCAGGGCCGCCATCAGGCCGATAGCCCCCTTGAAGCCCAGCAGCGCCAGCAGGGCGCCGCCGAGGAAGAAGCCAGCTCCCTTGAGAGCATTCTTAGAGCCTGTCAGCACGGCGACATACTTGTACAGCCTACCCTCTTCGCCCTTGGCCACCAGCATCTTGACGCTGCTCTTGGCGCTCATCTTATTGAGATCTTTAGCGATCCCAGACAGAGCCTGGGCAGCCATCACCCAGGGCACGGTAAGCCAGGCACTTGGCACTAACAGCATGGCCAGTGCCGCAACCTGCAAGCCGAGGCCGATGTTCATGGTGCGATTGAGCCCCAGGCGGGCGCCAAGATAGCCGCCCACCAGGTTAGTCACCACGCCGAAGATCTCATAGAAGAGAAACAACATGGCGATCGACAGCGGCGAATACCCTAGCTGGTGAAAATGCAGCACCACCAGCATGCGCAGCGCACCGTCGGTCAGGGTGAAGGCCCAGTAGTTGCCGGTCACCAGCAGATACTGGCGCATCTCACTCGGTAGGGCGCGCAGGCTAGTAAGCATGCCGGCGTACCTTAGGCCTTATCCAACCGGCCGACCATACGTGCCAGCTCGGCCGTACGGTTGGCATAAGCCCACTCGTTGTCGTACCAGACATAGAGCTTGAGCTGTGTATCGTTGATCACCATGGTCGACAGGGCGTCGACTATGCTGGAGCGCGGATCTGTCTTGTAATCCACCGACACCAGCGGGCGCTCCTCGTAGCCTAAGATATCTTTCAGCTCCCCTTCGGCTGCCTGCTTGAACAGGGCATTCACCTCGGCCTCGGTAACGCCACGCTGCATCTCAAACACACAGTCAGTGATAGAGGCGTTGGCCAGCGGCACACGCACCGCATGGCCATTGAGCTTACCCTTAAGCTCAGGGAAGATATGGGTAATGGCGGTGGCCGAACCTGTGGTGGTCGGGATCAGCGACTGACCACAAGCGCGGGCACGGCGTAGATCCTTGTGGGGCGCATCTAAGATGGTCTGGGTATTGGTGATGTCGTGAATGGTGGTCATGGAGCCATGCTTGATGCCGATCTGCTCATGCAGCACCTTGACCACGGGGGCGAGACAGTTGGTGGTGCAGGAGGCCGCCGTGACTATCGGATATTTGTCCTTGTCATACAGCTGATGGTTGACCCCCATGACGATGTTGAGCACGCCCTCTTCCTTCACCGGCGCGGTCACCACCACTCGCTTGACCCCTTGGTCTAGATAAGCCTGCAGCAATGCCTTCGACTTCATCACCCCCGAGGCCTCGATCACCAGGTCGCAGCCCGACCAATCGGTGTCGGCGATGGCGCGGTTAGCGCTAGTTGCAATGCGCTTATCACCTATGACTATCTGATCGCCTTCGGCAACAGCCTCATGCGCCCAGCGGCCATGGATGGAGTCGAAGGTGAGCAGATGGGCCAGGGTGGCGGCGTCGCCCGCCGGGTCGTTAATCTGCACAAACTCGATATCGTCCCACTCCCAGGCGGCGCGCAGCGCCAGACGTCCCATGCGGCCAAAGCCGTTGATGCCTACTTTGATTGTCATCTTATTGTCCTATTCTCTCGATTCGCTGTTTCTGTTGCCGCCTAGGCCTTACCCAGGCCGCGCAAATAATTGGTTTTATCCCGATTGACGAAGGCCACCAGGGAGAGCATCACGGGCACCTCCACCAGCACCCCCACCACTGTAGCTAGCGCCGCGCCTGAGTGCAGGCCAAACAATGAGATGGCCACGGCCACCGCCAGCTCGAAGAAGTTAGAGGTGGCGATCATACAGGCGGGCGCCGCCACCTCCTGTTCCAGCCTGAGCCGCTTAGCGGCGAAATAGGCGATGAAGAAGATGCCATAGGTCTGGATAAGCAAGGGTATGGCGATCAGCAGGATATTCTGCGGCTGTTCCAATATGGTGTTGGCCTGCAGGCCAAACAGCAGCACCACGGTCGCCAGTAGTCCCAGAATAGACCAGGGCTTGAGGCGAGCGACAAAACCCTCGACGCCCAACACATGACCCTTTTTATTCAATAAATTACGGGTGATCACGCCGGCGACGAGCGGCAGTACCACATAGAGCACCACTGAGATCAACAGCGTCTGCCAAGGCACCTGGATGTCGCTGACGCCCAGCAGAAAGGCGCAGATAGGCGCGAAGGCAAATACCATGATGATGTCGTTCACCGACACCTGCACCAGGGTGTAGTTAGGATTGCCCTTGGTGAGCTGACTCCAGACAAACACCATGGCGGTACAGGGCGCCACACCCAGCAGGATCATGCCGGCGATATACTCGCTGGCGGTCTGCGCGTCCACCCAGGAGGCAAACAGGACTCTGAAGAACAGCCAGCCCAGTAGCGCCATGGTAAAGGGCTTAACCAGCCAGTTCACCACTAGGGTCAGCAACAATCCCTTGGGACGCTTGCCCACATCCTTCACCGCCGAGAAGTCGATCTGCACCATCATGGGGTAGATCATCACCCAGATAAGCAGGGCGATCAGCAGATTGACGCTGGCATATTCAAAGGAGGCGATTAGGGCAAATTGCGCCGGCAGCAGATAGCCCAAGGCGACACCGGCCACTATGGCCAGCCCTACCCAGACACTCAGATAACGTTCAAATAGTCCCATGGATTTATCCTTTACAACAGACTTGTACCCGCTCGGGGCGCTGACCCATCTTAGCCAGACGGGCCTGGGCCTGACGCAAGAGTTCAGGGTTGCCCGCCAGGGTCTTTTGGATCACCTCGCCAGCCCAGGCGGGTAGCTCGGGGTTGATACGGTAAAACACCCACTGGCCCTGACGACGGTCACTTAACAGTTCTGCCTTACGCAGCTGCGCCAGGTGACGTGAGACCTTGGGCTGGCTCTCGTTCAGCGCCGCCATCAACTCACACACACACAGCTCGCCCTCTGCCTGGATCAACAGCAGGCTCAGCAGGCGGGTCTCATCGGAAAGGGCTTTAAAGATTGCGACGGCCATTGGCACTCCCACACATAAACATATGGCTAAGCATATATATGGTTTTCCGTATATTCAAGTCTTGTTTGCCACGCTTGTAACACGCCCCCCAGCCGACGAGCAGACACAAAAAAGCGAGCCATCGGGCTCGCTTCCTAGCATTTAAAATATCAGTATTTAAAATCTCAGTCTGAATATGCCAGATTAGTTACCCGCAATCTTCATCTCATCGAGCAGTATGGCACCGATGCGGATGGAAGAGCGCAGATCCCGCTCCTTACCCACGGCCACCATGTTGCGATACATATCCTTGAGGTTACCGGCTATGGTGATCTCTTCCACGGGGAATTGGATCTCGCCCTTCTCCACATAGAAACCGGCGGCGCCGCGAGAATAATCGCCGGTCACGCCGTTGACCCCCTGACCCATTACCTCGGTGACAATAAGACCTGTATCCATCTGCTTCACCAGCTCATCGAAGGTCTGCCCGGTATGAGAAAGCGTCCAGTTATAGATACCTCCGGCATGGCCCGTGTTAGTCAGGCCGAGCTTGCGCGCCGAGTAGCTGGTCAACAGATAGGTAGAGAGAATGCCGCTGTCGATGATGTTGCGATCGATTGTCGCCACCCCTTCGCTGTCATAACAGGCGCTGGCCAGTGCTCCCTTGAGGTGCGGCTGCTCGGCGATGGTAAACCACTCGGGGAAGATCTGGGTATCTATGGCATCGAGCAGGAAGCTCGACTTGCGATACAGGCTGCTACCGCTGATGGCGCCTACCAGATGCCCCATGAGGCCGGTGGCCACGTCTGGTGCAAACAGAATCGGCAGCTTAGTGGTGGCTATCTTGCGAGCCCCCAGACGACTCAAAGTCTTCTTGGCCGCCTGCTTGCCCACCGCCTCGGGCGTCCATAGGTCTTCGAAGCGTCGGGCGACCGTGTAGTCGTAGTCACGCTGCATATGACCGTCTTGCTCGCCGATCACCACACAGCTCAGGCTGTAGCGTGAGCTGACATAACCGTTTAAGAAGCCATGGCTGTTGCCATACACCTTGGCACCTGTGTGCGCATTGGCACTGGCACCGTCGGAATTGATGATGCGGGCATCGCTATCTAACGCCGCCGTTTCGGCACTTGCCGCCAGGGCTTCGAGCTCGGCAGGCGCAGCCTCGTGAGGATAGTAGAGTTCGAGATCTTCTATCTGCTTGGCCATCAACTCGGCATCCGCCAGACCATTGAAGGGATCTTCCGAGGTGAAGCGGGCGATATCGTCGGCGGCCTTCACGGCGCGGCGAATAGCCTCTGGGCTCAGATCTGAGGTCGATGAACTCCCCTTGCAGCCATCCCTGAACAGTGTGATCCCCAGCGCACCATCTTTATTAAACTCAACGGTCTCAACCTCTTTCAGGCGCGTGGAGACTGAGAGTCCCTGCTGCTTGCTGATGGCCACTTCGGCCCCCGAGGTACCCAATTTGGCGGCATATTCCAATGCCATAGACACGGCGTCTTTCAGTGAATTCAATTCGGTTTCGATGCTGGGAGAAGGCACAAATCTACTCTTTTGTTATCAAACGTGGCCGTAGCATAGCAAACCCGTCCGGCTTTCACATTAAATAACTGAGCCGTTTCGTAGGCGATATTGGCCGGAAATGATATCATTAGGGGAGTTATGGCTTAGACCCCAGAGAGTTTTAATGAATAATATTGTTGGTGACTCAGAACACTTTAAACAGCCCTTCGATCATGACGATGATTACGTCAGCAGAGCCGATATAAAGCGCGAGATTGCCATTTACCAAGAGCTAGGTAAGAAACTGGTCTCCCTCAGCAAGAGTCAGCTGAAGAAGCTAGAGCTGGACGAGCTGCTGCACGACAACATCTTGAAAGCCAAGACGATCCGCATCAATAGCGAGGCCCATCGCCGCCAGCTGCACTATGTCGGCAAGCTGATGCGCAACGTAGATATCGACGAGCTGCAGGCAAACCTGAAAAACGTGCTCAACCAGAATCGTAACGAAAGCTCTAAGCAGAACGTCGCCGAGAAGCAGAAAGATCAGCTGCTAAGTGGCGGTGATGAGGCGATTCAGGCCCTGCTCGAACAGCATCCGGGCCTAGAGCGTCAGAAGCTGCGTCAACTGGTGAGACAAGCCAACAAGGAGCTGACCAAGAAGCCCGACGAAGCTTCTAAGTCTGCCGCCGAATTGGTCAAGTATCTGCGCACCGAGACCGGCGAATAGGCACTAATCCCTAGAAAAGATAGTCCCTCGAAAAGATAGCCCTGCGAGCGAATAGCCTTTCGAACAAATAGTCTTTCGCCAAAATAGCCCGCCATCAGCGCGGGCTATTTGCTATTTAAACGGTAGCTGACGCCCAGATAGGCTAGTAGAAGATAGACCAGGGCCAAGCCCCATAGCTGCCACCAGAAGCCGGCAACACTGCTCCAGCTGGCCCCCATCTGATTTAACTGCAACATGCCCTGTATGCTAGGAATGGCGGGGATCACCTGGACGATCCAGATAAGCGGCGACGGGATCAACTCAAACGGCCAGATAAACCCTGAAACAAACAGGATCGGCATAGAGATAAGCAGCAGCACCTGGGTCGGCAGATCACGCCTCGTAAACAGGCAGCTAAAGGCGACACCGGCAATTGCCGTACAGATAACGAAGGGCACCAGGAACAGGACCACCTGGGATAACACTCCCTGTACGCTGACCCCATACCAGTAGTTACAGAAGCCCACATAGAAGCTGGTAAACAGGCTGTAGATAAGAGCGAACACACTCACCCGGGCAAAAATAAGCTTCATCGCGGGCACCTGCTGCCAGTAGCCCTCTCTTCCCCATTGCCCCGCACCGAGTATACCCGCGCCAATAAGCAGGGTCTGGTGCAGCACCAATAACAGCACACCAGGCACCACATAAGGGGTGTAGCCCAGGCTCGGATTAAAGGCGGGTACGCTATTGAGCTTAATCGGCTCCAGGTCATGTTTCACCTGTTTGGCCGAACTCCCCCTGGCCAGCAGACCATTAAATTGCACATATTTGCCCGCATCTATCCCGGCAGACACTAGCCCTTCGAGCACGGCAGAGTAGATCAAGAAGTAGTTGGCATCGCCGCCGTAGGCTAAGGTCACCCCTTTTTGACGAATCAGATCCCGCCTGAATCCTTCAGGGATCACCATATAGCCATGGGCTCTACCCGAGGCGATCCAGTCCTCCGCCTGGTTAATATTATTCAGCTCAGCGACGACCTCGAGCTTGGGGCTGGCATCGGCATGGCGAATCAACTGACGGCTCAGGCTCGAGTGATCCCCGTCGACGACGACTATCTGTTGCTTGGTCGGCACTTCATGCAGATAAGGCAGAGGATAGAGCACAGAATAGAAGAGCACTCCGCCAAACAAGGTGATAGCGATCGCCTTGTCTGTCACGATCGACTTAAAGTCTGCCCACATCAAAGACCAGAAATCCATATTAAGGCGCCTCATTCATCGGCTGAGTGCTGGCTTCGGCAGGCCATTCCCGCCTGACCCGGCGAGCCAAGATCACAATCACAGGCACCAACAACAAGAAGCCCCAATAGCTAGTCACCTGCTGGGCAAAGACAGAAAAATCCTGGCCATAGCTCACCACACCAACATGGGTATCTATGTAGTGGCTCGATGGCATCAGCTTTCGCCACCACTGGGCCAACTGGGGCATCTCCTGGGTTGGAAAGGTGATCCCCATAAAGGGAAATGCCGGAGCAAACAGCGCGGTGCAGAAACTGATCGCCCTGGCGGCGTCTTGCAACAGGAAGAAGATGGTGAGTACCAGCAGCCACACCGCCAACAACATCACTATCTGCGCCAACAATAGCTGACCGAATACCCCCGCCAGCGGTAATCCCAGGTATTGATATAGCAGGGTCAGGATCAGGCGCCCCTGCAGCACGATCAAGGGCGTATAAACCAGCATCTTAGCCCATAACACGCGCCGCGTGCCCAGGCTAAACCACTCGGTCATGGTCTCCTGTCTTAGCTCCCGATTAAGAGAGTTGGCAAACACTAACATGGCGAGCAGTTGCCCCAGGGCGAGCAGTATCGGTGGCAGCAAGAACACCACATAGTTGCTGTTGGCATTATAGAGCGCACTAACCTGGGTCTTCACTAAGTTAAGGTTCACTTCGGCCTGCGCCATAGGCACACCCGCGGCCAATTGCTTCAAGAGCGCCTTGCTCTTGAGTCCATCGGCCAGGCTGAGCTGGATCTGGCTCGATAACAGCTTACCGACCAAGAGGTATTGGCTGTTGTAACGTATATCTATGGTTGGCTGATGACCCGTGAGTAGATCGCGATTGAGCTGAAACGGCAACACCACCATGGCATAGGTTTCGGCGCTCTCCATCGATGCCTTGGCACTATTGATGTCTTGATAATGAATTGGGGTGATCACAGAGTTAGCCTGTAGCCGCCTCACCAGCATACGGCTGATCTGACTCTGATCCTGATCGACGATCGCCACGGGCAACTCACGTGGCAGACCGGCACTAAATAGCCACCATAAGCCGAATATCCCCACCAAGGGGATATAGCTCACTAAGGCGAGTTGCCATGGGTCATTCCACAAGGCGATTAACTCGCGTTTAATTAGCTGCTTCATGGTGGCCAAGGCTTAACGCACCAGCAAGGTTGTCATGCCCACTCTCAGATCGGCGATCGGGGCGTCTGGCCGCAACTCCATCTCGAAGGTGCGCATATCGAAGTCGTGACCGCTCTCGGTAGAGCGCCAGGTCGCAAAGTGGCCCATCACGCCAATATGCTTGATGGTGAACGGATAACTGGCCCCCAATGCCGGAATCTCGACCTCGAGGGTGTCGCCTATCTTGTAGTTTTTAAGCTGATCCTCACGCACCTGGAAAACCGCCCAGGCATCCTGCATGTCGATAATACTCACCACGGGGAATCCGCTCGGCGCCAGCTCACCTGGCTGCAACAGGACTTCGCTCACCTCGCCGGCTCTGGGCGAGCGCATCTGGCTGTCGGCCAAAATGGCACTAACCTCTTTCACCGCCCCCTCGGCCATACGGGCATTGCCTTCGGCCGCAGCCTTGGTCTCTTCGCGAGCGCCCTCCTCGGCCATCTGATACATGGCGTAGGCCGCCTGCTCGGTATACTTGGCTGCCTGCCACTGAGTAAAGGCCTCGTCGCGTTTTTGGCGCGCCAGCACCCCTTCGCTAAACAACACCTCTACGCGTTTATAAGTGGTCTCGGCCAGGGTCGCCGCCGCCTTGGCTTTCAACCATTGCTCTTTCGACGCGGCAACCTGCTGCTTACGGGCGCCATTATCCGCCTCCTGCTGCAAGGCCTTGGCAGCATCGCGGCCCCCCTGGGCCTGCATCAGCTTGGCGTTGAGCTCGGGACTGTCGATGGCAAATAACAGATCCCCCTCGGCCACCCGATCGCCTCGGCGCACCAGCACCTCGGCGACCCGTCCCGGCACCTTGGAGGAGATGTTGTATTCCCTGGCCTCTATCTGCCCCTGTAGTCGTTCGGGCTTAGGGGTATGGGCTAACTTTAATCCGTACCCGAGTAAAGCCACCAACACCAGTAAGGCGACAACGGCTAAGACTCTATTAGTTCGCATTGACTCTCTCCTGGGCACTCGATGAGCGACCGATAAATTCATCTAACTGGCCACTGATGGCCATCAATCTGGCATAGGCCTGCACATAGCGGTACTGGGCCGCCAACTGTTGGGTCTGCACGCCGCTCAGCTTGAGCTCGGCGTCAACTTTCTCAATCGAAGTGGACAACCCCTGACTGAAGGCGAGATCCCTCAGGCGTTTATTCTCTTTGGCGAGGGCCAGCGATAGGTTGAGTGACTCGGTCTCCTCCCTGGCCTGCTCGAGCTGGCGATAGCTCTGGTCCAGCAAGAGGCTGAGATCCTGCTGGGTCTGCGCCTTGGTGTAACGTGCCTGAAGCAAGGCACTGCGGGCGGCTTCGACCTTACCGCTGCGTCCGTCGCGACTGATCAGCGGGATCTTCACCCCGACGCCGACCATCCAATCGGGCTCCATCTTCGCCAGCAGGCTATCGTCCTCATACAGGGTGTAGTTGCCGTAAAGGAAGACGGTGGGGTAATAACTGCCCTTCTCCACATCGATAAGGCCATTGGCCTGGACTTCCTTGGCTTCCAGCAGCTTGAGCGCCGGGTGTGTCGTCAGGGTCAGCTGGCTTAATTGGCCTAAAGAGGGCGAGTTTTCCAGCATGAATAGCCTGGAGGCGGTATCGATATTCTCCCGATGCAACATGCGCGACAGGGCGATCTGAGTCATCTCCAGCTGACGCTTGGCACTGGCATAGTCCACCCGGGCATTTTCCAACGCCACCTGGGCGTTGAGACGCTCGACCTTGGCGATCTGTCCCTGCTCTTCCAGCTTGACGGCATGCTCGGCATGCTCACTCAAGGCGTCCACCAGCTGGCCTCGGGTGGTCATCAGGGCATGACTCACCGCCACCCCATAATATCTGTCCACCAGCTTGATGAAGAGATCCCGCGTCGATAGCTGATGCTGCTGCTCCTTCTCGGCGACTTGCGCCTCATGGATCCCCTGCGCGGCGCTGATACGGCCACCGGTATAGATAGGCCACATCGCCTGCAGGCTGGAGCGGAAGACATCCTGCTCGGTAAAAGGGGTAATAAACAGCGAGCCAGGAATAGCGCCCAGGGCGGCGCCGAGCGCCGGAGGCAGACTCGCGGGATCGAGACTGGCTAAGGGATTGAGATCCCTCAGGTCCAGCTCCAGGGGTTTCTCTAAGCGTGTGTAGCTGCCGTTGATCGACAGCGAAGGCAGGTTGAGATCCTCCCCGGCGGCTCTTTCGGCCTGGGCACGGTTGACCTCCTGCTGACTGGCCTGCAACTTGTCGCTGACCTGTAGCAGCTGCTGCCAGGCCTCGCCAAAGGCGAGTTCTTGCGCCTGCGCCGCATGCCCCGCCAGGGTCAACAACGACAGCCAAATAACATGTGAATATCTCATCTACACCTCTAGAGCTAATACTCTACTTCCTTGGCAAATGTTAACACCCTATGGAGGCGTTGAGAAGCAGGCCTTGTTGACAAGCTTCTCTAGCGCCTTATCGGCAGCCTTCCCAGCAATCGCCGGATCTCGCTTTCTACAGACAGCGAGATCCGGCTAACTAGGCCGTGCCGCCCACCGTCAAGCGGTCGAGTTTCAGGCTAGGCTGGCCCACACCCACGGGCACGCTTTGACCATCTTTGCCACAGACACCGACGCCCTTATCGAGCGCCAAATCATTCCCCACCATGGAGATCTGCCCCATGGCCTCGGGGCCATTACCAATTAGGGTCGCCCCCTTGATCGCCTGGGTGATCTCGCCCTTCTCTATGAGGTAGGCTTCGGACGCCGAGAACACAAACTTGCCCGAGGTGATATCGACCTGGCCGCCGCCAAAGTTAGGTGCATAGATCCCCTTGTCGACCGACTTGATGATATCTTCAGGCGAGCTGTCGCCGGCTTCCATATAGGTATTGGTCATGCGCGGCATCGGCAGATGCGCATAAGACTCACGGCGACCATTACCGGTTGAGGCCTGGCCCATCAGACGGCCGTTGAGCTTGTCTTGCATATAGCCCTTGAGAGTGCCGTCCTCAATGAGCACTGTCTTCTGCGTCGCCACCCCTTCATCGTCTATGCTCAGTGAGCCGCGGCGATTTTCCAGGGTGCCATCGTCCACCACGGTCACCAGGCTTGACGCCACCTGCTGTCCGACCAGGCCACTAAAGGCGCTGCTGCCCTTACGGTTAAAGTCACCCTCCAGGCCATGCCCCACCGCCTCGTGTAACAAGACACCGGGCCAACCGGCCCCCAGTACCACAGGCATCTCGCCGGCGGGTGCATCTATGGCGGTCAGATTGACCGAGGCCTGACGCACGGCTTCGCGGGCAAAGGCAAAACAGCTGGGCAGACCGTCGTCGCCCGACTCGAAAAAGACTTGATAATCATGGCGTCCGCCGCCACCGCTGGCGCCGCGCTCGCGCTTGCCTTCCTGCTCCAGCACCACACTACAGTTAAAACGTACCAGCGGGCGAATATCCGCCGCCAGGGTGCCGTCACTGGCCGCCACCAGGATCTCCTCATGCACGCCAGAGAGGCTGATCACCACCTGTATGATGCGCGGGTCCAGGCTGCGTACATAGGCGTCTGCCTGCTTGAGCAGTTCTATTTTCTTCACCTCTTCCATGGCGGCGATAGGGTCGGCGCTCTGATAGAGCGGCGTGACCTTCTGCTGTTTCCAGGCCTGTACACCACCGCTTTTGCCCGCCGCCGAGATGCCGCGAGCCGCCTCGACCGCCGCGCTAAGCGCCACGGGGGTGATCTCATCGGCATAGGCGAAGCCTGTCTTCTCGCCACTGATGGCACGCACGCCCACGCCGCGCTCGATATGGAAGCTGCCTTCCTTGACTATGCCATCTTCTAACACCCAAGACTCGTGGCGACTGCCCTGAAAATAGAGATCGGAAAAGTCCACCTGATGCTGATGAATGCTATTGATATAGCCTTGCAACTGATCCAGCGACAATCCGTCTTGCAAGAGGCTCTGTTCTACTTGGGTTAAAAATGGCATTAATTCTCTCTCTATGGCGCCTGCATGAAGACGCGATTTTATTATCTCTTTAATTTGGGTGGCTCGAAACGATTGTGAGCGACCACTGGGATGTTACGACGTATCCCTTCTAGGGTCGCCAGGTCTATCTCTGCCGACAACCAGCCACAACCTTCGGGCTGAATAGCCTGCACCTCCCCCCAAGGAGAGATGACGCAGGAGTGTCCCCAGGTCTCGCGCTTGCCCTGATTGTGCTCGCCCCATTGAGCGGCCGCAAACACAAAGCACTGGGTCTCTATGGCTCTGGCCTGCAGCAGAGGCAGCCAGTGCACCCGCCCGGTCACCCGGGTAAAGGCCGCCGGCAAGACGATGATCTCCGCCCCCTGCAGACGCATGGCCCGAAATAGATCGGCAAACCTGATGTCATAGCATATCGCCATCCCGACCTTACCGAAAGGCGTATCGATAACGCTTATCGCCTCACCGGGGCAAAAGGTATCGCTTTCCCGGTAGGACTTGGTGCCGTCGTCCACATCCACATCGAACAGGTGCAGCTTGTCGTAATGGCCTAAGGTCTCGCCGCTGTCGTCAAACAGATAGCTGCGGCTAAACACCCGCCCCTCATCCGCCAGGATAGGAATGGTGCCCGCCACCAGATAGATGCCATACTGCTTGGCCAAGGCGGCCAGGGTCAGCTTGAGTTCGCTGTCGGCATCATTGCCGGCATAGGCCAACTGCTGGCGCTCGTGACCACCAAACAGCAGACAGCACTCTGGCAACACCACCAGATGGGGGCGCTCACTACTCTCTAGCAGATCAAGCTGCGCGCGAATAAACTTGAGGTTCTCCTCGACGTCGCGACCACTCTGACATTGTAATAGGCTGACCAGCATCGCTTGGCTCCTTGTTCACCGGCTTTTCCTGTGATTCTTGCTGTTGCGGCGCCTGAGGTTGTTGCTCGACGGGCTGCAGGCCGGTCGGCGTCTCTTTAAACTCGGGCATGGCTTCGACCGCATTCTTAGGGATAGCGACACCCGATGGCATCACCTGCTCATCTACCGAAACGGCCTCGGACTGAGTCGTCGCCGCAGGCACTTGTTCGGCCCCGGCCTCTGGCTGCTCCGCAGACGATGACTGTTGCGCCTGATTCTGTTGTTGCTGCTGTGCTTGTTGAAGCTGTTGTTTTGGCTCTTGCGCCTTTTCCTGTTTCGGCTCTTTCGATTCGCTCTGGGGCTTAGTCTCTGCGCCAGGCTGCTGTTCTGGTTGGCGAGGCAAGACAGACTCGGGGATCTCTATCTCCTTGCTCTTACGCTCCAGCTCCTCGAGCTTAGGCTCTGACATGGTGCCCGTCAGTCTGAAGCGAATTTCCGAGATCACCTCGATCACCGGTTCCAGCACCTTGGTCAGGGCAAACGCGCCTAGGCCTAGGGTCCAACCACCGGTGCTGAGCAGCACCACGGTCGGCACGCTGGAGGCCAATTGCGGCACGAAACGTATGTCATAGTTGAGGCTCTCTGTGGTGAGATCGGTATAGCCCCGCACCTTCATGTTACCCGCCACCGCATCCATCTCGGAATCTGTGGTCTTCACCACGCCGTTGTCCAGCTTGAGGGTACCGGTAAAGGCGTTAAAATAGAGCCCCTTACCGAAGACATCGGAGAAATCCAGCGACAACTTACGCAGCAGGGAATCCAGGCTGAACAGGGAGAAGATACGCGCGCCCTTGTCGCTCACCTCTGACAGATGGCCCTTACCCAGCTTATAACTTATCTGGCCGTTGAGGGTCTCCAGCGAGAAGGCGTGGGGTGCTCCCTGCCAGGACAGCTCGGCCTGCAGATCCAGCGGCGCCTCCTTGAGACCCGGGTCTATACCCAGACGCTCGGAGACCTCATCGAACTGCTTGGCCTTGAGATCCACCTCAAACTCGGTCAGGTTCTGCCCCTCACTGTTCGACCAGGCCCCCTTGCCCTTGAGGGTGATCCCGGGCGTGGTGATGGCGATTGTCTGAATCTGATAGTCGCCATTCTTGGGGGTCGCCTGCAACACCAGGTGACCGAGAGACTTGCCGTGGACACTAAACTGATCCACATCCACCGCCAGCGGCGGCAGTATGCTTAGCACCTCGTCGCTGGCTAACTCAGACTCGTCGCCTTGTGTACTTTCGGGGGCAAAGTTAAACCGGCTCGCCACCAGCTTTAACCCCTGGGTCGACCAGTCGGGATAGAAATCGACCCGGCCGCTAAATTCGTTTGCGTTACCCTCGAAGCGCCAACCATGCTCTGTGGGATAGGCCTCCAGGCTCAACTCGGTCAGCGGCTGCCCATAGAGATTTAACTGGCGTACCTGGCCATCCACGGCGATCAAGGGCGGGAAGAAATGGCTCTTCTGAGGCGCTTCTTCTGCCTGTACCAGCGGGGTTTCTGGTGTCTGCTCTTCAAGGGCCTGACGCATGGCGGCATTTAGGGAGGATTCCAGCGCGGCGTCCCCTATGAATTCCTTGATGATGGGTAGCCAGGGAGCAAACTCGGTGGCAGGCATGTCCAGCTGTAGATGGCCGGCCTGACGCTTGAGTTGATCGCCGGGCTTAAACAGGCGTCCCAGCAGCAGGTCGAAGTGCGCCAGATGGTCGCCCGACTGCTCGTCGAAACCGCCCCAGAACTCCATCTGATCCCCAAGCTTGGCGCCCAGAGAGGCCTGCTTGTTATCGCCGATAAGCTCGAAGGAGAGCGCTCGCTGACTGTCCGCCGTCTTGGCAAACTTACCCGGCAGGCTAAGCTCGACGCCCTGCATGTCGCTCTTCACCTGCGCCTGAATACGATAGCCTAGCTCATCGAAGATCAGTGTCATGGCGCCCTGCCAATCCAGCTCGCCGCTGTAGTAATCCTTGAGCGGATTATCCAATGATGGTGGGAGCGAGGCCAGTGCCCACTTACCCTGCATATCCAGGTTCAGGCCATAATTTTTGTTGCTCTTGCCGGTATCGAAGCTGAAACTCACGGGTTGCTCAAACAGACGCGCCTGTATCTCCTCGCCCGTCACCACATCGTTGGCAAACTGCACCACACCGGTTACGCCCTCGAGCTGCACGCCCGGCTGAGTAACATAAACGGGGGTGTCGTCGAAGCTTACCTGCCCCAATATCTGCGCTTTGCCGCCATGATAGAGAGGGATACTCAGATCCAGCTTGCCCGAGACATCACCTTGCACCTGCACCACCTCGAGTGTCGCGCCAACCGTATCGGCCAGGGGCGAGCGCAGCAACACCTGCTTGGCGGCCTCCCCCTGAGTGCGAAGATCCGCCCTCACCGTCAGCAGAGTCTCATGACTCATACGCGGAATGGCCACATGGGCACCGTCGGCGGGAACATCCATTAACATCCCCTTGTTCACCCAGATATCCATGGCCGCATTTTCAAACAAGGCATCGAGACTCAGCTCGGTCACCTCGGGCCAATCGGGCTGAAACTGATAGCGAGCCTGATTGAGGGAGAAACCGGCCTGGAATACGCCGCTGTTGTCGTCATAAGGAAAATGCTTGAGGGCGCCGTTCCACACCACTTTGGCATCCTGGCTCTGTCCCGCCTTGATGGCGCCGCTGAGGTAATCGACAAGCGACTCACTCATCCCATGTTTCGGAAAATAGTATTTGGCCCTGGCGGCGTTTTTCACTTGTACATCAGCCAGCAGATTTAGGCTTGCTTCGCCTGAAAAGCCAAACTTCATCGCCGCGTCGAGATCCAGATCGGCGTTATAGAAATGCAGCTTAGGCGCAACCAGCGCCGCCTCGCCCATGGCGTATTTAAGCGTAAAGGCATCACCGTCGAGCGACAGTGGCGCCTCGAAGCCGCCATCAAAATCCAATCTATAATGCTGCTCTGGCGCAGACAGATAGAGATCGCTGTCCTGGATGCCGAGCATAAGATCGATCGCCTCGGCCCCCGGAATGGAACCACTCGCCTGCCAGGCAAACTGCGTTAACTGCGCCGACAGGGCAAAGCCCTGCTGCTCGCCATAACCCAACTTGAGCTGCTCTATGGTGCCACTGGGGTCCATTGTCTGCCACAGGTGGAGGCCATCGAGATCCATGCCGGGCACTAGTGGCAAGAGGGGCAGCAATACCTTGGCATCGAGTTGATTGATATTGGCCATCAACTGGTCGTCACGCTTACGCGCGCCAATATGCAGCACCGGCCAGGCCTGGCCATTGGTCACAAAGGCCAGATCTGAGCTAGTCAGTTGCCAACCCGAGACTTGCGGCTGCCAGTTGAATTGCCCGCCCTGTATCTCAAATTTTTGCTGCTCGCCCTTGAGCTCCCATTGCAACCAGCTCGGCTCGAAGGCGACCGTCGCCGCGGTAAAGGCTCGGTTGGAAAATTCGGCCCAGGCCTGCAGGTTCACCACGCCTTCTAGAGGCAGCTTCTTACCCGAGGCATAAGGGTTTTCCTGGCGCGATGCCCATTCGCCGAGATCCAGTGAGTTGGCCGCCAGATAGAGCTGACCGGTCAAAGACTCGGGGCTATGACCATCGCCGCGAATATCGACGGCGAGAGAGAGACGCTCGACCTCTGAGGCCCGCTCGTCGAGAAACAGCGCCCCCTCGGCCCTGTGTCGCCCGGCTAAGTTACGCCAGCGCAGGTCCCTGATATGAATAGGCCTGAACTTATGGGAACGACTGATCAGCTGCATGGTCACATCTGTGATGGCGAATCGATCGAACTGCTCCAGCATCAGGGCATAAAGCCAATCGGTATTCTGCTCCACCACAGGAGCATCGCTGCTCTGCTCGCCCTTGCTGCCCTGGCCGACGCGATCCAGATCCAGGGCAATCTTAACCCCTTCGAAGATCACATTCTCAATTTGCGGCGAGGCCGAGACCAGACTGTCCCAGAAATCCAGCTTGAGATGGACATTATCTATGATGAAGGTGACCGGCAGATTCTCCTGCACGGGCAACACCAGATGCTTGATGGTCACCGCCGGGCCGAACGCCTGCCATTCGGCGGTCAGCTCTGACACTTCGACCTTCACCTGATACTGTTGGTAGATATAACTCACCAGCTCCTGGCGAACCTGATCCAGCTTAGGCAGCAGGCCTCTGAACAGGCTGACACTCAGGGCGAAGAGCACCACTATGATGGCGATCATCTGCCAACATAGGCGGCCGAAAGTGCGGGGACAGAATGGGCGGGACACTACATTATCACCACATCGAATTTGTTTTGCGCGTACATGGGCTCGTTTTGCAGACGCACATGCTTGCCGATATAGGCCCCTAGCTCTGCCACCAGATGACTCTCCTCGCCGGTGAGGCTGTTATAAACCGTGGGGGCGCAGTAGACCAGGAACTCGTCGGCATCATAGCCGCGGTTGAGGCGAATGATCTCGCGGAAGATCTCATAGGAGACGGTTTCGACTGTCTTCAGACTCCCGGTACCGAAACAGGCCGGACACTCGCCACACAGCACATGCTCCAGGCTCTCGCGGGTACGCTTACGGGTCATCTCCACCAGGCCTAGGCCCGAGAAGCCGCTGACATTGGTCTTCACCCTGTCGTTGGCCAGTGCCGCCTCCAGGGTACTGAGGACACGCTTCTTATGATCTTCATTCAGCATGTCGATAAAATCTATGATGATGATTCCCCCCAGATTACGCAGGCGCAATTGGCGGGCGATGGCGTGTGTCGCCTCCAGGTTGGTGTTGAATATGGTTTCTTCAAGGTTGCGGTGGCCGACGAAGGCGCCTGTGTTGATATCCACAGTGGTCATGGCCTCGGTCTGATCTATGATCAGATAGCCGCCAGACTTGAGCTCCACCTTGCGCCCCAGGGCGCGCTGTACCTCATTCTCCACATCGTAGAGATCGAAGATGGGTACCCGGCCGGAATAGTGTTCAATCTTGTCGGCGATCTCGGGCATAAACTCCTGGGTAAACTGTAGCAGCTCCTCATAAGTCTGACCCGAATCCACCTGGATCTGATCCAGCTCTGTGCCGACGAAGTCGCGTACGATACGCACAGGCAGGGCGAGATCTTGATAGAGCAGCGAGACGCCGGGACGCTTACGACGCTCACACACCTTGGCCCAGACCCGGCGCAGGAAGGCCGCATCCTGAACCAGCTCCTGCTCGCCGGCATTCTCGGCGGCGGTGCGGATAATGAAGCCGCCATCTTCGTCGACGAAGGGCTCGGTCAGCCCCTTGAGACGGGCGCGAACCTCTTCTGACTCGATCCGTTGCGACACGCCCACATGGCTGGAACCCGGCATGAACACCAGATAACGTGAGGGTAAGGTGATATCTGTGGTGAGGCGCGCGCCCTTGGTGCCCAAGGGATCTTTTACCACCTGCACCATGATGTCCTGGCCCTGACGAACCAGCTCGGCAATATCACGCACCACGAAGTTGCCCTTCTCGATATCCGCCACACACTCGGTATGAGGCACGATATCTGAGGCGTGAAGAAAGGCCGCCTTGTCCAGGCCGATATCCACGAAGGCTGCCTGCATGCCTGGCAGCACCCGGCTGACCTTGCCCTTATAGATATTGCCAACCAGGCCACGCTTCATGCGGCGCTCGATATGCACCTCTTGCAGGATGCCATATTCCACCAGCGCTACCCGCGCCTCGGTCGGCGTCACATTGATCAATAACTCAGAACCTATCTTTTTCTGTACTCTGTTTTTGACTATGTGACTCATGCTTACTCACTTAAATATGATTAATGCATTAACGGCCCCAGTGGACCGTTAATTTTAGAACAATTTACACCTAAATGGCTCAATCTACTGGGTAAAATGCTAAATGGATAACAGCTTCATCTCGGTCAGCAGCGCCCGGGTTTCCACCAGGGGTAGGCCCACTACCGCCGAATAGCTGCCATCTATGGCCTCGACGAAGCAGCCGCCCAGGCCCTGAATGCCGTAGGCACCGGCCTTATCCATAGGCTCGCCGGTGGCGATATAAGCCAAGATAGCCTGTTCTGTTAGGCCGCAAAATTGCACTTTAGTTTCAACTAATCGAGACAGGGTCCGCTGACCATCGGTCACCGCCACCGCCGTCATCACACTATGGCGCTTACCTGAAAGCGCACTAAGCATCTGCCTGGCGTCTGCTTCATCCTTAGGTTTACCTAAGATAGCCCCCTCTAATACCACTATAGTATCTGAGCCCAGCACCACGGCATCCGCTTGCCCCCACAGCGCCAATCCGGCATTGGCCTTCTCGATCGCCAGACGCACCACGAACTCTGCGGCACTTTCCCCGGCCCTATGGCTCTCATCGATATCGGCGGCCAGCGCCTCGAAACTAAATTCAGCTTGGCCCAGGCCGACCTGCAACAGCAGCTCACGACGACGGGGAGAGGCAGAGGCTAATACCAGTTGCATGATTATCTCACTTTATAAATACGACGAATGCGTCTCAGCATCCAAAATACCCAAGGCCAGATGATCAGGCTCGACAGGGCTGGCAGGAACAGGCTGGCATCGAAGCTGGCCACATTCACCACAAACTGTGTCCAGAACACCAGCAGATGGTGCAGACACACCAGGCTAGCCACCATCAGGGCCTGTTGCCACATGGGGAAGTTACGCAGCCGCTGGAAATGCAGCACCACCACATAAATCACCAGCGACATGGAGAGCGCGCGTATGCCAAGATGTGCCCCCAGCAAGATATCCAGCAACACGCCCAGTAACCAGGCAGATAAGATGTTATAACGGTGCGGCAGTGCCATCGCCCAGTAGATCATGACCAGCAGCAACCAGTCGGGACGCCAGGGTTCGACTAGGCCGGGCAGCGGCATGATCTGAAACAACATGGCCAGCAGGAAGCTTAGCCAGACCACCCAACGTCCGTGGGGAATATGCATGCTCATGGCGTCTCCTCCGCTTTAGGCTCGTCGGCTTTCGGCTCGGCTTGAGGCTCGCTCAATTCACTCTGGGTGCCGTCTGGCCAGATCAACAGCAGATAACGAATACGGTCCAGCGCCGCCAGGGGCTGGGCGGTTACCGTGGCATAGCTCTGGCCATCATCACGCTCGACTTTCATGATACGCGCCACCGGGTAGCCCTCGGGGAAACGTTTACCCAGGCCTGAGGAAACCAGGAGATCGCCGACCCTGAGATCTGTGCTCTTCGCCACATGGCGCAGCTCGAGCTCATCGAGCTCACCTATGCCTTGGGCAACCAGGCGGACATCGTTGCGGGTCACCCGTACCGGAATCGCGTGAGTCACGTCTGAGATCAGCAGTACCCGACTGGTCAGCTCGCTGATCTCCACCACCTGGCCGACGACGCCGTGGGCATCCACCACCGGCTGACCGACAAATACGCCGCTACGGGCGCCATGGTTGAGCACCACATAGTGACGAAAGGGGTCGCTGGCCACCTCCATCACCTCGGCAACCATCTTCTTGGAGTCCATATGCACCGGAGAGCCAAGCAAGGCGCGCAGACGATCGTTTTCCTGTCTCAGGTGCTCGAAACGCTGCAGACGCTCGCTCATCAAGAGTTGCTGCCTGAGCAGCTGCTTGTTTTGCTTGGCCAGCATGTTGCGGGTAGCGATACTCTCGGCCGACCAATCCAGCACGACACCGGGAATATTGGCCACGTATTGTAAGGGGCTGAGCAAAGAGGAGATAGATTGGCGAACCGGCTCCAGCCTATCGTTGGCCACCACTAAGATCACCGACAAAACAATTGCCAATGTGAGCCTGAATTGATTCGAAATACCGCGGGCAAAAATAGGTTTCATAAAACACTTAAGGCAGCGAACCCGGTACCCACTTCTACCCTTTCACCTTGTGGTGTCGGGGCGGCGAGCCATCAGTTGCTGTGTCTCGCCCGGAGGATAACCAGAGTCTTGCTGCCTATTTTATTTGGGCCGAATTAGTTTTCGTCAGAGAAGAGATCGCCACCGTGCATGTCGATCATCTCAAGCGCCTTACCACCGCCACGGGCCACACAGGTCAGCGGGTCGTCGGCTACCATAACTGGGATGCCAGTCTCTTGCATCAACAGACGATCAAGGTCACGCAGCAGGGCGCCACCACCTGTCAGTACCATGCCGCGCTCAGAGATATCTGAAGCCAGTTCTGGTGGAGACTGTTCCAATGCAACCATCACGGCGCTGACGATGCCAGACAGTGGCTCTTGTAGTGCCTCGAGGATCTCGTTGCTGTTCAGGGTAAAGCTACGTGGTACCCCTTCGGCCAAGTTGCGGCCGCGCACTTCGATCTCCAGCACTTCGTCACCCGGATAGGCGGTACCTATGGTGTGCTTGATACGCTCGGCCGTGGCTTCACCGATCAGGCTGCCATAGTTGCGGCGCACATAGTTGATGATGGCGTCGTCAAACTTGTCACCACCGATACGCACAGATGATGAGTAGACCACGCCGTTTAGCGAGATGATAGCCACTTCGGTAGTACCACCACCGATATCCACTACCATAGAACCTGTCGCTTCCGATACCGGCAGACCGGCACCGATTGCCGCCGCCATCGGCTCTTCAATCAGATAGACTTCACGAGCACCTGCGCCCATGGCCGACTCACGAATCGCGCGGCGCTCAACCTGTGTTGCCCCCACTGGCACACACACCAAGACGCGTGGGCTTGGACGGAAAACGCTGTTGTTGTGCACCTGCTTGATGAAATGCTGCAGCATCTTTTCGGTCACATAGAAGTCGGCGATCACGCCGTCTTTCATTGGGCGTATGGCCTGGATATTGCCCGGCGTACGACCCAGCATCTGCTTAGCTTCTGTTCCCACGGCGGCAACCGATTTTTGGCCGCCGCTGCCGCGTTCGCCTCGAATTGCAACAACCGAAGGCTCATTTAACACTATGCCCTCTTCGCGAACGTAAATTAAGGTGTTAGCCGTACCCAAATCGATCGAAAGATCGTTAGAAAAAATGCCACGCAGCTTCTTGAACATGTAACCAGCCTGTCTCAGTGGAGTCGGAAAAATAAAAATCAGGTAACTTTATCAATGCCCCCCGCATTCCACAAGGATATTATGCTGATCCTTAGATAAATATCTGTTCATCATTGGCCCTAGGGCCTGTTGATCTTTGCCGTTTGTTTTTGCAGCAGTTTGAAGGTGATTTATACAAGGCAGAGCCTGTGTCGTGTAGTCTTCTACACAAATTGGCGATAACGCCGTAGCAAATGACCTACAAACGCTGCCCAACGGGTTCATCTAAACGCGCGCTGCACTTTATGAAAGGCTTCCTGCCTTTCACCGCAGGCGGTCAGCTACGCTGTTAGAAATCGTTCCAGACGATTTCTTTGTTGTTCGCCATTCACATAGAGTAACTATGCTTCATGGCTCTCGCCTCGCGCAAAACGCGTTTAGATTGAACAAAAATTAAACTTGAAATATCAACAGGCCCTAGTGTCAGCCTAAGTGAACACTCGCTCAGCAATTGGCTGACAGGCTATTTCACTTCCCGCCAATAGATGATCTTATCGTGTCCACGATAGGTGCCAAAATAGGCGTTTGCCCTGGGATCAAACAGGGTATCAGCGGCATTACCTGGATAGTTCCAGTATCCCTTGAGCCAAGGCTCGACATGCAGTTTCAGGGGCACCTCGCCGGCCTGATTGGGGATGGCAAAGTAGAGGTTAGCGACGCCGTTAACCAAGGCGCCACTGCGCAGCGACAATCCGCTATCGCTGTAGGCCTGAAGATCGGGGAAGCCCGAAGGTAGGACGCGATACAGACCAGTGGTCGCCGTCTCACCGGCGTCGAGTAATGTCAGGGTATTAAATACCGAGCAATTGT
This sequence comes from Shewanella sp. Isolate7, assembly GCF_022398425.1. Classification (NCBI taxonomy): domain Bacteria; kingdom Pseudomonadati; phylum Pseudomonadota; class Gammaproteobacteria; order Alteromonadales; family Shewanellaceae; genus Shewanella; species Shewanella sp. Isolate7. The sequence goes on from NZ_JAKEVJ010000008.1 coordinate 47,844, forward strand.
CGTCACCATTGAGTGTCCAGGTAGGCACGCCGTCGGTCACGCTTGAAACATACTCGCTATGCAGTGGCAGCCGCAGGCTCTCCGACTGTGGACCATAGCCGTTTTCCAGCACCATGCGGCCATAACGCAGCTCGAAGGCCCTACCATCACCGATATCGCTAAAGCTAAAGCCGCGGCAGGCGGCCGTGGCGGTGTCACGATAACAGATGCCATCTTCATCGCTGACATCCAACGCCGACAAAACCAGATCGAACTTGGCGTCGAAGGGCGCCAGTGGCGTCTGGGTACGCCGATAGCTAGGCTCGGCGCCGATTAACTCGGCGACATTTGGGGAACTGAGATAATTGACCGTGCCAGAGAGTGCGGGCGCCTGACTATCGACGACCACAGCCAATCCGGTGCCATCTTGATAGCTACGCTCAACCCACTGGTTACGCTCGACCTCATCCCTATGTTTGTAGCGCCACCAGTCGCCAATCTGATAGTTGCTGGTCACCTTATCCTGGGCATTAAAACCCGTCACCTGGATACGAGGCTCCAGGCCTGTGGTAAAACCGAAGGGCTGATCCAGATAGGTGAAGCTGCCACAGGCTAGCGCGGCTTCAGGGGTATTGCCCGTGATGCCTAGATAGGCCGGCGTGAAACGGCCAAACACCTCGCTGCTGGACTGGCTGGCAGGGATGGTCACGCCCTCGAAGCTGACATCACTGCCAAGCGCCACCTTCATGGTGCCCACCTCGCTCCAGCTTTGATCATCGACGATCTGGGCACTGGCGCCTGATGACAGTGAGAACGCCAGACTATCACGGCCTAACAGGCCATTGACCCCTGTCTCGGGCGCCACCACCTGAGAGACCACAGACAGGCCAGCGTGTTCGAAATTTTGCAGCGCCGTGTTGTCACCGAAATCCTCGTCATCATCGCTCTGCCAACAGGCGGCCGTTACCTGCATGCTAAAGGCCTCACCTGCTACGGCCAGCACCTTACAACCTGCATCATAGGGATCGCTGGCATCACAACGCGAATTTGCCGCGACATTGGCAAAATGAAAACCTGCGGGCGCAGAGGTAAAGCTATCGCTATGGGTGAGCACCAGAGTCTCTGTCCCGCCCGACGGCCGATTCACCATGTGCCGGTATTCGGCGAGGAGCTTCACCAAACCCGCCTCGGGATAGTTGGCCGACAGGCTCGCCACCCCTTCGCTATTGAAATGCACCTGCATTGCCTGAGTGCCGCCACCATCAATCGCTACCGTATCCGTCGGGGATAACAGGCTGTTCAGGGTAAGCAGGGCCGGATTGTTCACCGGTGCCGGACGCAGATAATCGAAGCCGAAGTTAATAGCCTTGGTCTGGTTAGCAAACAGGGGCTTACACTGCTGCGTCTGAGTATCCTTGGTCACCGCAAACAGGTTGAAGCTGCTGCCCGTCTTACAGGCTGTACCATCGGGCACATCGAAATAGAACCCGGTATCGGCAAAATTGAGCAGACACAGGTCATTGTCCACCAAGGCGCCGTCGATATAGCAACGGTAAGGCGCGGCTGGCGCCGTGGCACCTAAACCGAGTAGCACACTGCCACCATCAGGGTGCCACACCTGAGCCTGCTGCGATCCGGTAAAGCCTACATCAGCATATTTCACGCCATCCTTGGTCAGCTCCACGCTCGAGGAGACGCTCGCCTGAGTCGAACAGTCATCGTTGACACAGGCCCGCAGCAGTATGTCTTTGGCCGCACAGCTTAGCGCATCCGAGGTAAATTCGAGTCGGTAATGATCGACACTCACCCCGCCCTTATCACACATGCCGCCGAAGTCGGCGTTGTCCACAGCACCCAGGTCGACATCCGCACTACCATTGCCATTAATAACTATCGCGCCGCCTGAAGCTAATGCACCGTCAATAGAGGCATTACCAGTTAAACTAACAGAACCAGCAACATAAACTATGCCATTAATAAAATTCTGACCCGCAATTGATAGACTACCTCTCACATAAATAATTAAATCTTCCGAGTTACCTGTCTGATTCAAGCTAGCCTGATTTAAAGTTAAACTGTCAAAGTAAAGCCTTGTTGTGATGCCATTAGTTCTTACATAGCTGCCTTGACTAAAGCTCCCATCAGAAAAATTAAAATCCCCAGGCGAAAAGTTGTAATAACCGGGAGAACAAGAAGTTGTTTGCCCTCGCTTGCTGCATGAAAAATTTCCACGACTCGGCTCCAAGTTTGCAGGAGGTTGCATACCATTGGGAAAGTGATTTCCCGAGGGTGGGTCGGTAAAGATCTCATCACACTGAGGTACGGCGAAAACAGCCGTAGAAAAAACCAGATAGAGTAGGCAGCCCAAGAAGCACTGAAATATTTTAGTCACGGGCCTCTACCTCCACCTTACGGTTAACACGCAGACAGGCGTCGCCATCACAACTGCCCACGGCGCAGGTCGCATCACTGCCGATAAGATACTGGGTCACGCTGTCGCTCCCCGCCCCCACAGTGGTCTGACTGCAGCTTAATACCACGCTACAGCCATGAAACCCCACCACATTCGGCGGCGTCCAGCTCGATGACACACTAGCGCAGCCCACCACTGTACCGCTTAAGGGAAACAGCTGCGCCAGGGCGGCATCGGCGCCGCTATTAGCCGCGGCGAAGGCACGGGTCGCCAAGACCTCAAGGTTTACCCCCTCGTCGGCATCGCTGACGATATTGATCAGCGCCGCCGCCATCAAGAACATCACGGTAATGATGAAGATGCCAATCACTAGGGCGCTGCCTCGCTGCCTGACTCGATTAGGGAACATTGATCACCTGCACCTGATGTTGATATTGAAAGGTCTGGCCATTCACCTCGAAACGGGGCGATAGCTGTACCACGGCATTGTTAACCAGTGTACCCGGCGTGTATTGAATCGGCGCCTCGCTGCCGAGATTATTCACCACATGCTGGCCCATCAGGGCGCCCTTTCCCATCTTTACAAGGGTCGGCTGGCTGGTCTGAATCCCATAGCCATCGTAACGCCTAATATCGCCGCTGCTTAAGAAGCAGTAACTCACGGCACCATTGACCATGAAATAACGCCGCTGGGGCGATGCCTCATCGAAACGCAGCGCATTATTAAACTCGAGCCGATTACCGCTCAACTGCTTGATAGCGAAGATACGTCCCTGAGTCGTCGAAGGCGTGTCTTGATAGAGCTGAGCGGGCGATAACGGATACACCACTATCTTATGGGCCAGGTTTACTCCCTGCGCCGGCAACATGATGCTGCCGGTATCGGCCGCTGCCTCAGGCGCAATCGGCAAGCTGATATAGCTGGCGCTGGCGGTGATCGGCATAAACTCTATGCACTGGCCAGCGCTCGTGCTCGCCACTCGAATGCTATTTGGGAGGGCATTACGCAGCTCACGGGTCATGCGCTCAATCACGAAACGGCTCTGGCTCAACACCTGATCCACAGAGCTGGACTCGACGAAGATACGGGTGCCCAAGATGACGAAACTGCTCACCCCAACTACCAAGATGCCGAGTATGATGATGACGGTCACCATCTCCACCAGGGTGAAGCCCTTGTTAGTTTGCAGCTGCATCAGTAGTTACTCCGCAGTGCATGGTAGGTGATCACCTCGCCACTGGGGGTGGTCACATTGATCGCCACCAGCTTACTGTTCTTGTCGCTGCCGGGATAGGTCACGCTCACCGACAGTTGATAGTTGAGGTACTCCTGGGCATAGGTGCGATCCGAGTTGAGCATCTTGCTAGCCTGGGTCAGGCCATGGTAGTCATCCACGTCACGATAGGCGTTGCGCGTCAGGCCGTCAGGGCCAAAATCAGCCTGGTCGGTACAAGGCAGTCCGGCGGGCAAGCCAAGATCTGGCCGCGCCGCAGCGCCGCAGGCGGGCACGCCGCCATTAGGGTTGGCATTCTGATCGTAGCGCTTGCCCCAGATCTCGTTAAGCAGGGAGTGAGCCAGCTCGGCAGAGCGTACTCTATGTAGTGTCTCGGCGGCGCGATCCGCCTGGGGGAACAGCATGCTGGTGAGCATGACCAGGGCGACGCCTAGGACTATCATGCCTACCACCAGCTCGATCAGGGTAAAACCAGAGGCGCGCCTTGATGCCTTGAATCTACTAGCGTCCATGAATATACCCCTGGCTCTCGATAGTAAGATCTAAGGTTTCATCGGCGGCGACCTTAATGGTACAACCCGACGCGCAGCTTCCTGTCACCCGACCATCGCGATCGAATGTTAGGGTAAAGCTGTTCGCCCCTCCTAGGCTCAGACCTGTCTGCTGGGGTAGCGACTGGGCATTGCCTGTGACCGTCAGGCTACCACAGTCGGCGCCATAGATATCGGCGCGATAGGCCGCTTCTGTCACACTCACCTTGTAGCAGCGATCCAGATTATTCAGCGCCATCAGCTGTACCCGTCTGAGCTCACTAATCAGTTCGTCTCTGAGGGTATAGGCGCTGTAGCTTGAGGCGGTAAAGAAGCGCGGCAAGACCACCACAGAAAGAATGGCAATCAAGATGATGGTTGTGACCAGCTCTACAAGGGTAAAACCTTGTTGTTTATTCATCGACACCCCAGCTGCAACACGCTGATAGCGTTAAACTTTCTAATAACCTACAGAGTATGGCAAATATTGCCATCGATTTCAGTAATTAGTCTCACTCTACAGACAAAAAAGGCCTGCATTGCAGGCCTTTAGAAGTGTAATATCTAGCAATCACTTGCCGCCGGAATAGCACCATATATAGGTGGTGTCGATGCGTCCTTAGCCTGAGTATAAGTAAACTTACAAGCAGTAGGAGCCCCTTTTTGTGAAATCTCGATTGCTGGTGCCGCAGGAGGCGTAACTGAAACAGCTGTAAATGTCCAATCGGCTTCAGTGATCTCTAGTGCTTTAGCAATCTCAGCTTGAGTCGCCTGAATGTAACCATAATTTAGGTTTACACCTTCAACAAGAGTACCCGTTGGAGGAGTTCCAGCTGTTAACACTTTTTTCTCAACTCCCGCAATAGCAGCCTTGGAGTAATAAAGTGAGTTAGCCCCCTGTAATGCACCTTTTACACCTTGCAAAGCCGAAACACGCGCATCACTCTGCAAGTTGATAAACTTAGGTGCGGCGGTCACCGCCAGAATCCCTAAAATGATAATAACCACCACTAATTCGATCAGTGTAAAACCTTTCTGTTGATTCATTTAATATTCCTATAATTTAACAATTTGAAGTCGTTGGCATGGCAGCAAATGTAGGGCCAGCACTGGAACTTGTCGCTTGGGTATATTCCAACTTACAGGCTGCTGGGGCCCTTTTTTGCCAAATAGTCACTTTTGAGGTTTCTTCCTTGATAATCCATTCATCGGTTGCCGTTGTGGATGTTGGCTTACCATCAGCACCAGCAGCGAAAGTAACGTCTAACCCATTCTCAAAATCTGTTTCAGTTGCTTTCATGTAACCATAAACGATATTTATATCTGTTCCTGTACCTATATCTAAAGTTTCAGCACCACCAGTGCCCCCTTTTTCTTTTCCGGCAATAGCTGCTTTGGAATAAACTAAAGAGTTGGCACCTTGGATAGAGGCTTTCATCCCTTCTAACGCAGAAAGGCGCGCATCGCTTTGTAAGTTAATGAATTTAGGCGCTGCGGTCACGGCCAGAATCCCCAAGATGATGATCACAACCACTAACTCGATCAGTGTAAAGCCGTTTTGCTTCTTCATATCGTTCCCTTATTATTGCCGCTTATGCTAGCTTTTAACTTTAATTAAAAAACTTTGCCTACCTCGCCCTAAGGCAAGACTCAAGATTAGTTGGTAAAACTCAACACCTGGCCGGTACCTGGGTTATAGAGTATCCCTTTAGCGTTGGCAGTAGCCAGATCTGGAGCTGGCGTTGGCACCCCTGTCGATGGATTTAATGCCAGAGAAGATACCTGATGATAGACACAGAGATCTAAGTTAGTCACCTGAGTGCCATCGATCGCCACCCCATTGCCACCAGCGCCAGCTAATACTCGCGCGGTAAAACGTTGATTACGGGCATCTTGATTAAAGAGCACGTTACGCGGCGCGTTTTGTAAAATATTATCGAAAACTTCCTGGCAAGCCACATCTGTCATGCCTGTCGCACTGACAATACCACTGCCCGAGGTCAGTCCCGTCGGAAACCCGAAGCGGGTATCGAGGGAGATCTGGGTGCCATCTAACACCACATTGGCATTGTTACGTCCATCGACTTCCCACTGTGAGCGCACGAAGCTTACCGCCGTGGCCAAGCCACCGGCTACACCATCTACGCTAGCATCTTCGGCATCGTCGGTCACATTTAAAAAACGGGGAATCGCAGTAGCCGCCAGAATTCCCAGAATCACAATCACGATCACCAGCTCGATCAGAGAGAAACCACTCTGCTTAATTGAGGCTCGCATTTTCATAAAAATCTCCCATAGATAATCCTGATAATTCTAGCAGTTACAGCAAATTATAAAACCTCAGAAATGACTAAATTCACTGATCTGTCAAAAAAATTACTCGCCCGCTATTGAGTTGGTAACTCAAACGATCACCATTGTTAGCAATATAACTACAAACCTCTCCCGCTCGGTCTGCCTGTGTAACAATTTTGACTAAATCATCCCGGCCACCCAATAGCTGCCACCAGAGTTTTTTGCAGCCCTCCTCAGTGACTTGCTCCAAGGTTGGCCAACCCTGCTCGCTCATCTTAATAAGGGGCTGTTCACCTTCTCGGAGTTCCATGGCCGTGGACCAATCGAGATGCATCTCAGCAGGACGCCCCTGCACCAACCATTGCGATCGCACCATAGCCAACACATTCAGCAGACGGCTATGCTCCAGCCTCAGCCCTTGAGCGGAAACCTGATCGACCTTGGCGAAATAACCGTAACCCAGCACACTCAAGATGAGCAAGAGCACCACAATGGCAAGCATCTTGCCGTAGGCCTGCATCAGCTCGCTGTCGACTCGCTGTTGATTCTGCATCAGCGAAGCTCCCGGTCCATCTGCCGATTCATGGTCATCACGAGCTACCCCCCTTTGACCACATTGAGCATATCCCACATCGGCAGGTAGATACCCAGCGCCAGGATGAGGACAATCACCGCCACTATGCCAATGAGAATCGGCTCCAGCTTGGCGGTCAGGTTCTTAAGGTCATAATCGACCTCGCCCTCATAAAAATCGGCGGCATCGTTAAGCAGTTGATCTATCTGCCCCGTCTCTTCCCCAACAGCCACCATCTGCAGCACCAACGGGGTGAAAAGCTGACTTTGGTTCGATACCCGCAGCATCGACTCGCCCGATTCGATGCCCCGGCGCATGGCCACGATGCGGTCATGCATGTAGGCGTTATCGACGGCATCGGCCACCAGGCTTAACGCCTGTGTCATGGGCACGCCCGCACTCAGCATCATGGAGAAGCTGCGGCAATATCGTGACAGGGTCGAGCGCTCTATGATGCTCCCCACCGCTGGGATCTTCAGCTTCCATCTGTCCCACTGCTGCTCGCCCTTCTCTGTGTTGTGCCAGTAGCGGATGCTGACGAATCCCGCCACCACAGCGATAAGCAGCAGATACCAGTAGTTGACGAAGAAATTAGAGGTGCCGATCAACAGCTTGGTGGCCCAGGGCAGATCGGCGCCGAAACGGGCGAACAGATCGGCAAACTTAGGGATCACCATGATATTGAGTACCACCAAAGCCAGAGCCACAGCCATCAATACGAAGATGGGGTAGCGCATTGCTGCTTTAATGCGCCTGCGGGTCTCCTGCTCACGCTCGATATAGCCAGAGAGCTGGATAAAGGCATCTTCCAGCTTACCCGTGTTCTCCCCCACATGGATCATGGAGACAAACAGGGCGTCGAACACATCTGGGTGGTGGTTCATCGCCGACGACAGGGGGCGACCCGAGATCAACTGCTCTGAGATATCATTCAGCGCATCCTTCATCCGCTTAGAATGAGAGCTCTCGGACAGGCCGGCAATGGCACGCAAAATAGGGATACCTGAGCGGGTGAGCGAATACATCTGCCGGGTAAAAATCTGCAGTTCATCCAGGCCTACCTTGCTCTTAAACAGGGTGCCAAACTGAAACTCCCGTGCGACCTTGGCCTCCACCAGCTCAAGGGGGATAACGGCGCGAGACAGCAGCTGATCGGCGGCGGCGCTCTGGGTGGTCGCATCGAGTCGACCACTAACCGCATTGCCCTGTGCATCTCGTCCCTTGTACTGATAGACAGGCATAGTTAGCCCTCAATCTCATGTTGATGGATCATCTCCTGAGAGATAGGCACCTGGGCATCGCTGGCATCTTCGATAAGCTTGGCCACCTCTTCCATAGTGGTCATGCCTTCGGCCAGGTAGTTGAGTGCCGACCCCGCCAGCGGGGTAAAATTAGGGCTCTGGTAGGCAGCCGTGGCAAACGCCTGGGGATTACCGCTACGCATCGCCTCGATCATTTGCTCGTCCAGCTCCAAGATCTCAAACACCCCGATACGGCCACGATAGCCACTGCCGTTACAGCTCTGACAACCTGTGCCGATACGGAACCTGGCCTGGCTAAAGTCACGGCCACTGATGCTACTCAGCCAAGCGTGATCGGCGGCGCTGGGCTCGAAGGGCTGGGCACAGTTATGGCAGACACGGCGCACCAAGCGCTGGGCGATGATCACCCTAAGCGCGCTGGCCACCAGGTAACTGGCGGCCCCCATGTCCAGCAGACGCAGGGCCGAGGTGACCGCATCGTTGGTATGCAGGGTCGATAGCACGAAGTGACCTGTCAGTGCGCCCCTAAGGCCAATCTCCACCGTCTCCTGGTCACGCATCTCACCCACCATGATGATGTCGGGGTCCTGACGCAGGGTGGTGCGCAGTACATTGGAAAAATCCAATCCTATCTTATGGTTAACTTGTACCTGATTGATACGCGGCAGCTGGTATTCCACAGGATCTTCCACCGTGATGATCTTGCGATCTGCGGTATTAAGCTCGCTCAGCACGCCATATAGCGTGGTAGTCTTACCGCTACCCGTCGGCCCGGTAACCAGCAGCATGCCGTGGGGGCGCTTGATCTGTTTACGCACCCGCGCCAGCATCTCGGCAGGCATGCCCGTCTCATCCAAGGTCAGCAGGCCCGCGGATTGATCAAGCAGACGCATCACCACAGACTCGCCATGATAGATAGGCATGGTCGACATACGCACATCTATCTTGTGTCCCTTGACCTCCATGTGGAAACGGCCATCCTGGGGCAGTCGCTTCTCGGAAATATCTAAACCTGCCATCAACTTGAGACGCAGCACCAACGCCGAGGCGATGTTCACTTCCTGCAGGGTATTTTCCTGGAGCTGACCGTCGATACGCTGGCGGATCCGTAGCACTTTATCGCCGGGCTCGATATGAATATCCGACGCACGCATCTGCACCGCATCTTCGAAGATCGACTGCAGCAGCTTAACCACAGTGGTTTCGTTATCGCTGTCGGCATCGGTCAGGCTGGCCAGGTCGAACTGATCGTCGGCGGCATATTCCTCCTCCAGCTTACCGGCGATCTGCGCGATCTCACCGGTGCGGCGGTACAGGTTATCGAAGGCCTCCAGCAGCTGGGTCTCGGTGACAACGGCTATCTGGATCGCCTTAGGCGCCAGCAACACCTCGATATTATCCATCGCCTGCAGGTCCGCAGGATCACTCATGGCCACCAGCACATGGTCGCCATTATCTTCCACCGCCAGGGCGCGATAGCGACGGGCCTGCACCTCGGGCAGAAGATTCACCACCTGTGGTGGAATCGCCCGGCGACTGATATCCAGGAAGGGGATATTAAGCTGCTGTGACAAAAACTTAAGTAGCTGCTCCTCGGTGATACAGGAGAGATCGATCAAGGTGCGTCCCAGCTTCTTGCCGGTATTTTTCTGCTCCGCCAGGGCCTGGCCCAGCTGCGCCTCGCTGATAATCGATTCCTGTACCAATAAGTCGCCGAGGCGCATCTTTAACTTGGGTTTCACTCAATATCTCCTAACTGCGCCAGCCGCTGCTGAATAAAATCGCTGGCCTGCTGCGACAAGCCAGGTAAGCCTAGGGCCTGACCATAGGCCTGCTTGGCGCCGGTAAATTTTTGCTGGGAATCTAAGGCATAGGCCAGCCCCATCCACCACTTGGCCTGATTGGGTTCGACCCTGGCCAGGCGACGATAACTCTCTTCGGCCAGGGTAAATGCCGAGGCCTGCTGGGCCAGATGACTCTGCATCACCCACTTCTGCTTGGCGAGCAGGTGATCATCTGGGATCTTGCCAAGCACCGCCAAGGCCCCCTGGCTATCATCCTGTGCCTGCAGCACCCTTGCTAGCATGAGGGCATAATCGAATTCGCCTGGATAGAGGGCGAGCCCTTGTTCCAGCACCTTGTTGGCCTCACCCAGCTGCCCCTGGCCATAATAGAGGGCCGCCAGATGTTGACGCGCACCGTGCAGCGCAGGATTCAGGCTTATCGCCTCACTAAAATCTGTCGCCGCCTGGGAGAGCTGCCCGCCCTCCTGGGCCGACTTGCCCTGACTAAAACGCTTCTCGGCCAGCGCCTCCGGAGAAAGCTTCACCTCGGTCACCGCCATGGTGCCAGTCTGTTTTACCGCCTTGGCAGTCGATGCCTGGGCCTCTGCGGCCGCCTGAGGTTTTGCCACTGGCCTACTTTTAACGACGAGCTTGCTCTCGACGCTAGGCTCTGCATTTGACTCAGTTTTGGGTTCAGTTTTTAGCTCTGTTTTGGGCTCAGTTTTTGATTCAGGAACCGCTGCGGCCTGAGTCGTTACTAACCCTGTCGGCTCTTTGCTAGCAGAGGGCTCTTGGCTCTCTGAGGGCGCTTTACTCGCTCCAGGTGTGGCTTCAGGGGCTGCACTTTTTACTGGCGGAGTGCTATTCCCTGTGGCGATCTCCTGGGTCAATGCCTGATTATCCTGTTGCAGCGCCAGGTTGGTGCGTTCGAGCACCGCATATCTTTCCCACGCCAGATAACCCAGAGTCAGCAGTAACAGTGAGAGCAGCCCGAGTAGCAACCAGGGCAGTCGTGACTGAGGCGCCTGACGATATTGCAGCGGTGGCACCGGCAACTCATCCAGCCCATGGGGCTGCTGGCGCTTATCCAAGTCTTTGAGCATGGTGTTGATGACGCTCATGCCATCCCCCTGGCTAACCATAGCCACAACGCGCCCACGCCCAGTGACAAGGCCCCGGCGGTGCCCAGCCACCAACGGGGAAACAGCCCCTTGTCGGCGTCCTGAGTATCCTTGATCGCGCCCTTCACGTGACAGAGGTTCACCCTTGCTGCACCCTCACCATAGGCCAGCAGCAGAGCCTTATGGGATAAGATATTGATGAGTCTTGGAATTCCTCTTGCCGCGCGGGCGATGCGTCTGCTCTCGCGGGCGCCAAATAGCCCTTCGCCGCGATACCCGGCGACCTCTAATCGGTGAGCCTGATAGGCACGAGTCTCGTCGGGGGTCATGGCCCTCAGTTGATAACTAAAAGTAATACGCTGCCTGAGCTGACGAAACTGGGTCTGCTGGAGACGGCTATCCAGCTCCGGCTGACCAAACAGCACCACCTGCAACAGCTTGCGGCTCTCCGTCTCCAGATTAGTGAACAGCCGCAGCGCCTCCAGGCTCTCATCGGGCAGGGCCTGAGCCTCGTCCAACACCAGGACGATGGAATGACCGTGGGCACTGAGCGCAATCAACTGCTGCTGAATCAGCGTGGTGAGGCGCTGCTGATCCATGTCGGCGCTGTATTTGAGACCAAGCTCCAAGGCCAGCGCCCAGCGTAGCTCGCTAGGACTGAGATAGGGATTGGGCAGATAGGCGCAGTGAAAACGCTCGGGAATATCGTTGAGTAACTTACGACAGATCAGCGTCTTACCCGTACCGACCTCGCCGGTAACCTTGATAAAACCCTCACCCGTCTGCAGGGCAGTTTGCAGCACTTGTAGCGCCTCGACATGGGGCGCCAAGCCGAAGAAGAAGCCGGTATTTGGCGTCAGCGAAAAGGGCGGCTGCGCCAAATGAAAGTGCTGCAGATACAAACCTCTACTCCTGTTTCTCTTCGGGGTACCAGCGATCCAGCAGGGCCTTGGAGCGTTGTAGCTCGGTCTGCCAGGTCTCGGCGCCCACCACGGTCGGCTTGAGCAGGATCACCAGCTCGGTCTTGCGAAGCGAGTTGGAACGATTGGTAAAGGCTTCGCCCAGCAGCGGAATATCTCCCAGTAGCGGTACCTTAGAGACCAGCTCGATATTCTCGCTCTTCATCAAACCGCCTATCACCACCACATCGCCAGTGTTGGCCTTGATAACCGTATCCGACTCGCGGATCTCGCTCTGGGCCAGCGGCAGTTCTAAGGTATCTTGCGATACTTTGATCGACTTGTTCTGCTCCTTGATATCGATAACAGACGGATGGATGTGCAGCAGCACACTGCCCTCTTCATCGATCTGCGGCGTCACATCCAGCGCGATGCCAGAGAAAAATGGGGTCAGCTCCACTTCGGGGGTGGTCACCGGCGTGGTTCCCGCTACCGTGGTCGAAGACACATCTGTCACGAAATACTCGTCGCGACCCACCTTGATCACCGCCTTCTGGTTATTAGAGGCGGTCACCCTTGGGCTGGATAGCACGTCCACGTCACCCTGGGTATCGAGCAAACTGATCATAACATTGAAATCTGTATCTTTAGTAAGTGTTAACGAAGTAATGCCACCCAAAACATCTGTAATCTGATCACCTAATCCATTGGGAGCTCCAGTCGTCTCAAATCCAACTTTAGTATTTCCATCTGCAAATGCACTACCGACAATTTTGTCCCACTTAATGCCTTGCTGATAACCATCTGACAGGGTCACCTCTAGTATTTTGGCTTCGAGGATCACCTGACGCTGCAGATGAGTCTCGGCGGTCTTAAGGAAGGTCTTCACCTGACGCAGCTCGTTCGGAAAAGCCCTGATAGTCACCAGGCCTGCCTGCGGGCTAACCACCACCTGACGGCCGTCACCCGTGTTGCCTATGATAGATTCCAGCGTCTCTTTCAGCTCACCCCAGAAGTCTGTCTTGGTCTTAGAGCGGATAAAGGTGCCGTTGGTGGTCTCGTTGCTATTGTTGCCGTTGCCGTCGCCACCGTTATTGCTCGAGTTATTGTTGTTGTAATTATTGCTGTTGTTGCCGTTGTTATTGCGGTTGTTATTGTTATCGGAGATCCGCCCAGAGTTTACCGAGGTCAGCGACAGCCCCTGACGCTCCATGTAGAGATAATTGAGCGGGAAGGTCTCGGTGCGCATGCCTGCCGGGAAGACACGCAGGATACGCCCTTCACGGCTCACCTCGTAACCATAGATATCTTCGACCACCTGCAGCGCCTCGCTCAGGGTCACCCCCTTGAGAGACAGAGAAACGGTGCCGGTCACGTTGGGGTGCACGGCCACGCTCAGGGGCGTGCCCTGTACCAGGCTTGGGAAGAACACCTTGGCATCGACATCCTTGGCCGATACATCGAAACGTCGCTCGCTAGGCTGGCTAGGGGTCAACGAGCTTAGCAGGGCCGACGATTGCAGTTCACGCTGCACAGAGTCTGGCATCACAGCCGCCGGAGGGGGCGTCTGCGGCTTATTCTGCGCCGCCGCGATCGAGGTATCGATCGCCGATTTCGACTCGACAGGCTGGGGACGATCCGTTGTCTGACAGGCGGCTAACATCAGCACGAGCAGAGGTGTTATGGTTTTCATCGCAGTCATTTATTGTCCCTTGGTCGCAGTTACTTCTGGGTAGAGCTTGAGTTGGCGGCCATCGGCGAGCCAGACCCCCTGCTTAGTGATGCGAGTAATGCTCACACCTTGTACCCTGTCACCTGTGGTGAACATCTTGTTGTTGATAATGGCCGTCGCCGAGTGGTCGGTGATCATCAGGCTGTTTAGCACCAGTTTCTGACCACCCTGGTGCTGCGCCGAGCCTTGGGTGCCTACACCCGGCCGGGTCGGATCCCTCAGGGTCTGCGCCGAGGCCTGAGTCAGGCTAAGCAGTGCCAACAGGCAAACACTAATCTTGATTCGCAACACTGATAAAGTCCTTGTTAATACTGAGTGTGTAGACCTCTAACATCACCTCGGCCTTAGGGTAATCACCCACCACATAATCCAGTTGACGCCAGTAGAGCTTATTGGGCATAGACTCGACCGCCTCGATAAACTTGAGGGTAGCAAAGTAATCCCCCTCGAACGCCAGCCTGATCCCGTGGCTGTAGAGATTAAGCTTATTCTCATCCCCCAGGGCCAGCAGCGGCTTAGGCGCCAATGATTCGAAACTTTGCAGACGTATTCCCTTCACCCGACCAAGTAGCTCACCGAGCATGGTCGGCATCTTGTCGGCGGGCACCATGTCGACCATCTGAAACGACAGCTGCTGATCGAGATCCGCCACTTGCTGTTGCAGACTCGCCAGACGCTGACGGTATTCCTGGTCGGGATCGCTCGCCAGCGTCTGCTGATACAGGTCGATCTGCTGCTGGGAGATACGATTCTCCGCCGTTAAGGCCTTGATATTGCTCCGCACGCGGCTGTTCTGGCTCAATAGCGACTCCAGCGGCAGATAGAGCAGCATGCCGATCACCACCACGACGGCCAGTGCGATCATCACCCGCTCGCGCTGGCTCAGTTTATTGAAGGCTTCTCCCCAGCGGGCTATCTGCTGCTTCATTTCACCTGCTCCTCATCACGCTTGCTACGCAGCACAAACCCTAGCGGCTGCTTGTCGCCCCGGTTCATGGTGAGCGTGCTAAAGGCCTGCCCCTTGAGCGGCTCGACCCCTTGCAGGCGTGCCAGCCACAGCGGCACTGCGTTGGGCGCGGCGCTAAAGCCTTCGAAGACAAACTGATTTTCACTCACCTGAATGCGACTCAGCCAGAGCTTATCGTCGGTCACCCGGGCAAGCCCAGTCAGCAGGGGCGAGTAGCCCTTACTGGTCAAGGTCTCCACATGGGTGAGTTCGCCTAGAAGCAGACGCTTAAGCTCCACCTGCTGTGAGAGGAGATCCACCTCTTGTACCAGGGTCTGAGAGGCACTGCGTTGGGCGATAGCCTGCTCGAGCTGCGCCTTTTGCTGGTCGAAGGCGGTCTTCTCGGTAAGCAGCTGCGCCTTTTCTTTCTCCAGGCTACCAAGCTGTACATAGGCCAGTAAGTTAGCCGTCAGCATCAAGACAAACAGGCCGAAACCAAGCTGCAGCAGGCGCGTAAATGAGAGACGCAGCCTGGGTGGTAACAGGCTGGCGGTGTAGAGGTTGACCCGCAATTTTGGATTCATCTAGGCAGGCTCCTCCGTTTGACGTTCAAGCTCAACCAAAGCCCACTGGGCCAACTTGTCCTGCACCTGGTCGCAGGCGATCACCTCGACAGCTTGGTCAAAGTTCTTACTCAGTAGCTGAGCCAGCATCTGACGCTCCCCCCCCATCAACAGGGCGATAGACGCCACAGGAGCCTGGCGCAGCTGGCTCTCGAAATAGTCCATGGAACGCTGCAGCTCCAGGCTGAGGTTATCGGCCACGCCGAGCTGAAGATCTTGGCTGGAGACCCTGTCGATCTGGCTGAAGCCGCGAATACGACGCTGCATATAGAGCTGCCCCTGTTTCACTACGGTCAGCAACAATTCGCTCCCCGGCTTATGGCAAAGCACCATGTGCGCCAGCTTGTCCTCGGCGCCATAGTTACTGATGGCCATCTCTTCGATGCTGATCCCGCCAATGCTCACCTCATGCTTGTCGGCCGACTTGACCAGTGCCTGCAACATCGCCCGGTTCACCACCACCACAGTCACCTTATTGTTGGTGGACTCAGGCGGCTCAAAATAATCCAGATGCAGCGACTCGACAGGTTCTGACACCATATCCTTGATCGACCAGACGAGCGCCTGATGCATCTCCTCGGGCTCGACCATAGGCTTGTCGACCACCAGTAGCTGGTAAAAATCTTCACTCAGCACGAGTTGCAGGTTGGGAGCGGGGATCTTGTCGGTCAGCGCCTGAAAAACGCCAGACCAGTCATCACCCGACAGGGGCAGAGAAAAGGAGGTATCGCCATCGCGGTTAAAGAAGATCATCGCGGCGGCGTTGAGGTATACGCCTAAATCGACTCTATCGTGCTTGGTTTGCCAGAAGGCAAATTTACTCAAAAGACTATTTTCCATTTAAGGCATATCCACCAATTTGATACTCACGCGCCATGAGTGTCCCAAATCGCTCTACCTCAAATACAGGGCCGATATTGCCTCGAGGAAAGCGTCAAAATAATAGCGTTATTGTAGCGACTAATCGCCTAATTTTATAGAAAAAATCTAACATCAATCAGATACACTCAGATAAACATAGAACAGTAACCCAGGCCTAACAAGTGACTGTGGTGTTTAGTCAATATATTTATCCGTTTTTTACGCACCACAGCTCCTCGCTTTTAAGCATGGTATTCAAGATCACGATGAGCTTTCGCATGCAGGCGATCAGTGCTACTTTAGGCATTTTGCCAGCCGCTTTGAGACGCTGGTAATAGCGCTTAAAAACAGGATTACACTGTATGGCTGACATCATCGCCATAAACATGACTGTGCGTATTCTGTGGCGACCACCACGGATCCTGNTAACAAGTGACTGTGGTGTTTAGTCAATATATTTATCCGTTTTTTACGCACCACAGCTCCTCGCTTTTAAGCATGGTATTCAAGATCACGATGAGCTTTCGCATGCAGGCGATCAGTGCTACTTTAGGCATTTTGCCAGCCGCTTTGAGACGCTGGTAATAGCGCTTAAAAACAGGATTACACTGTATGGCTGACATCATCGCCATAAACATGACTGTGCGTATTCTGTGGCGACCACCACGGATCCTGCGTTTCCCCTTGTAAGAGCCACTTTCGCGGTTCATGGGAGCGACACCAACTAGGGAAACTGCGAACAAGTCCTGCAATTTAGGTATCGAGCTAGGTTTTGAGCGGCCCGCCTGATTTTTGAACGCTAACTGTTCAATTTTGGCCAACATACTGCCGTTTTACGCCGAATTTCGACCTAATTCCAGGCTGTTCCCGGATTTCAGACAGATCTTGGCTGTCGTCGTAACATCTGGTCTACTTTAAACAGGTTCGCCAAGGTGAATAGCATGGCTAACTGTGAGTCATTTTTCGTCAGCCCTTTATAGCGTGCTTTGATAAAGCCGAACTGACATTTGATGATYCGAAACGGGTGTTCTACCTTCGCCCGAATGCTGGCTTTTAAATACTCGATGTTGATAGACAGATCTTGGCTGTCGTCGTAACATCTGGTCTACTTTAAACAGGTTCGCCAAGGTGAATAGCATGGCTAACTGTGAGTCATTTTTCGTCAGCCCTTTATAGCGTGCTTTGATAAAGCCGAACTGACATTTGATGATTCGAAACGGGTGTTCTACCTTCGCCCGAATGCTGGCTTTTAAATACTCGATGTTGATGGCGGTTTTATTCTTGCGGGGATGCTTCTTCAGCGCCCGAACTTTGCCGGGACGCTCTGCTATCAGCCATTCCACATTAGTATCTTCTAGCTCTTTGCGTTTTTCTGCGCCTTGATAACCAGCATCGCCAGAGATGAATTCCTCGTCGCCATGCAACAGATTTTTCAACTGGTTCAAGTCATGTTCATTGGCGGCGGTTTGTAGTGGTCAACTAAAATTGGCCACGGTTTTGTATTCAAGCCAGTATCTTCGCTCTGACTCATTGGGTGTCAGCCCACCGTTATATTGATGTGGTCTCAGCTGACTGTAATACCCCGTCACATATCGCGAAATTTCACTCTTAGCCTCACCGATATCCCGATAGCCGGTCATCGGTATCCATTCTGTTTTTAAGCTTCTAAAGAAGCGCTCCATCGGGCTGTTGTCCCAGCWGTTTCCTCGTCGACTCATGCTCTGCTTAATCTGATAACGCCAGAGCTGTTGGCGGAAGCGGCGGCTGGTATAGTGGCTTCCTTGGTCACTATGGAACATTAGGTCTTTCGGCCTTCCTCGCGCCTCAAAGGCCATGGTTAGTGCCTTGCTTGTTAGCGCACTATCGGGCGAAAATGACATCGCCCACCCCACCGGTTTACGTGCAAACAAGTCCAGAACAACRGCAAGGTAAGCCCATCGTTTTCCTGTCCACACATAGGTCACATCGCCACACCACACTTGATTGGGAGCCGTCACAGCAAACTGGCGGTCAAGGAGATTAGGGATGGCGACATGCTCCTTGTCTGCCTTTTTGTAGCGATGTTGCGGCACCTGGCTGCTCACTAGCCTTGTGGCACGATAGCGCGTCAATCTCACGCCAGCWGTCGTCACCATATCAGCCAGGGTTCTGGCACCCGCTGACCCATTGCTGGCTTCATAAGCCTCCCGCACCATGCTGTGCAACTTTATCTGCTTCGAATCAATGGTGATAGGTCTGCTTCGCCAATACTTGTAACTGCTGCGGTGAATACTAAATACTGAACAAATCCGCTTTACGCTATGGCTCTTCCTGAGTTTCTCGACTAACGAGAACTGTTCAGTGAGTCTGACATCAAGAGAGCCGTAGCCTTTTTTAAAATGGTGTTCTCTTCTTCAATGCGRCGGATTTTCTTCTCCAGCTCACGGATCCGCTGTTGTTCGGGGGTGAGCGGTGCGCCTTTGGGGGATACGCCTTGCTTCTCCTGTCGAAGCTGGTTTACCCATTTACGCATGGCTGAATTACTGACGCCCATCGCGCTTGCAGCCTCAGTTATGCTGTATCCCTGTTTCGTTACCAGCTGCGCAGCTTCTAATTTGAACTCTGCACTGAATGTCGGTCTTGTGTTCATCATTTCTACCACCTTTTCTCTGGAAGTGAGTCTATCACTTCGTCTATTCAGGTGGCCAAATTCACTATGCCACTACACCTGAGGTATTTTTTGCCTATAAGCCAAATTCTATGGACGCATATACTTGCGTTCATTACGGCTTTGTAAAAGAAAACAAGAAGACTTATGTAGAAGCATTTTGTGTGAACTCTTTTGAGCAATTTTCACATAACAAACCACTGTAGTCACTCGCTGGCGCTCGTTGGGACACAAACACGCAGGCTCCCTTCGCTTCGCTGCACATTTTAGCAAGCGATTAACAGCTCCTGAATGAGGTGTTAGGTGTTTTCTCTTTTAAATCACCGAATAGTGAACTTGCCTCACGAACACGTCGTAAAAATTGTGCAAAGTCAGAGTTTGATGGAGTGGTCATGAATAGAATTAACCCTGCTAAGTTGCACAACAGTAAATGGACAGCGGTGAGCCCTCTGAACCGAGAAAAGCATTTCCTGGTCTCAGAGATAGAGTTTGATGAAGATGGTTCAGTTTTAGTGTGTAAAGTAGAAGCGGTGCTTTCAAACAAAGAGTACTCAATTGACTGGACAGAACTTAAAGATCAAGGCAAATGGCGCCAAGGCTGGAAATGATGAATGTCTGGCTACGCACCATACAAGCATTCAAGCAAACCCTCAGCGCTCGGCGATTTTGTTTGCCTCGGGTTTGGTGTTGCCGAGCAAGGCGGAAGGGTAGCCAGTGCGTTTAAGGCTACTGAGTTGGGCGTTAGCCTATATCTTCACAAGATGAGTACCAATTCTCATAGCGGTAGCATTAAAAAGGCCAGACATCTGTCTGGCCTTTTGCTGTTCTTTCAATCAAGCAACGAGCTGATTAACGCATAGTCACGAATTCTTCGGCGCCTGTGGGGTGGATGGCGACGACGGCGTCGAAGTCGGCCTTGGTGGCGCCCATTTTGATGGCGACGCCGAAGCCTTGCAGTATCTCATCCATGCCGTAGCCGATGCCGTGAATGCCCACGACCTTCTCCTCTTTACCGGCGCACACCAGCTTCATCTTGCAGGCCTGACGATGGGCGGTAACCGCCGTGTACATAGAGGTGAAGCCTGAGTTGTAGACCTTGACGTTCTCCTCGCCATATTGGGCGATCGCCTCTGGCTCGGTGAGGCCCATGGTACCGATTGCCGGGTGGCTGAACACCACGGTTGGCACCAGGCTGTAATCCATCTTGGCATCTGTCATGCCGTTAAACAGGCGCTCAGACAGCAGGCGACCGGCTTTTACCGCAACCGGGGTAAGCTCTATGCCGCCTTCTATTATGTCGCCGACGCAGTAGATGCCCTTGGCTGTGGTGTTTTGCTGTGCATCGACCACCACATAACCCTTGTCGTTGAGCTTAACGTCTGTATTTTCCAGGCCGATCTTGTCGGTGGATGGACGACGGCCGATAGCCCAGATCAGGGTGTCGACCTCATAGCTCTCGCCATTTTCCAGCTTGAGGGTCAGTGAGCCGTCGGCGTTCTTGGTCACAGACTCTGGAATGCTGTGGGTATGCAGGCTAGGGCCGTCGGTTGCCATAGACTCCATCAGGGCTTCGCTCAGCATAGGGTCGAAGTTACGTAGCGGCGCATGCTTACGCACAAACAGGTGAGTCTCGCTGCCTAAAGCATGCAGTACGCCGGCGACTTCGACGGCGATATAACCGGCGCCGACAACGGCTACCCGCTTAGGCTGCTCGTTGAGGGCGAAGAAACCGTCGGAGTCGATGCCGTATTCGGCGCCAGGAATGTTAGGTATGGTGGGGGTACCACCGGTGGCGATCAGGATATGGTCGGCGCTGTAGTGCTCGCCGTTGACCTCTATGGTGTTGTTATTGACGAAGCGGCCATAGCCGCGCACCAGGGTGACGCCATTGCTGTCCAGGCCACGGTCGTAGGCGCCGTGGATGCGCTCGATGTAGGCCTCGCGGCTCTCGACCAGCTTGCTCCAATCGAATTTGTTGACCGATACGTCGAAGCCATAGTCTTTGGCGTACAGGTGCATGGCCTCGGCGACTTGGGCACCATACCACATGACTTTCTTAGGGACGCAGCCAACGTTAACGCAGGTGCCACCCAGCGCCTTGGCTTCGATCAGCAGTACCTTGGCACCGCGCATGGCCGCACGGTTGGCCGAGGCGATCCCGCCGCTGCCGGCGCCTAAACAGATATAGTCAAAATGTTGAGCCATCTTTTTCTCCAAATTCGACGGATTGCATATGGGGGTCATTGTAGGGGTAAAGCGACAAGCAAACCAGAGGTGAGTGCGCCCTTTAGCATTAGACCCGCGTCAGGGCGTATGACTTTCAAATGTGTTTTGCGTTAGCGCCGATATTGGCATCTGTGGTGATCGCTCTGAGCCGGCCCTTCGGCGCCACACTTCATGCAGACCCATTCGCTTTGGCGGGCGCGTAGCTCCTTATCCTGGTAGCCGTACTGGTGTTTCTGTTGCCGCTTGAGGCTGTTTTCAAGATGCGACATGCGTTTGTCCAGCCAGCGGCAGCTGGGATCGTCCGCCACGTGTTGGCGACTAGCCAGTTGCTGCTTGCGGCTCAAAGGCTTGGTGCGTTTGCTTTTCGGCTTGTTGGTGGAGCGTTTCTCGCGGCGCTGCTTGGTATGTGTCGGGCTGGCACTATAGTTAAGGGCACTGCTGGGGTTTTTGGGGATGGCGAGCGGCTTGCCTTCGCTGTCCAGGGCGCCGTCGGCGGGTAGGGTGATCACCTCGGGTTTTAGCTGCTTATCTTTGGCGTGTGCGGCGCCGAGCGGCAAGAGTGACAGGGTGATGACGCTAAGCATGACGAAGCTAAGCATGACGAAGCTATGGATGAGGAAGCTTTGGATAAAGCGATTGATGGTAAAGCTGGGCGCGAAAAAGTATAGGGGGTGATAGCGGGCAGACATTCCGTGTCCTCCAAGTCAGGGCAGGCATTCCTTGCCTGTATTATACCAATCGTAATAAATAATTGATCATTCTAGCTTGTTAAAACGCTCGATAACTGTATTAGTATTTTTAATTGTAGAATAACTACTTATCTAAAAATCCTGCTTTGTTCTCAAGCGTTTTTCCTGCGCTATTTCTGATCACATATTTACTGTGATTGGTATTAGGGAAGGTGCGAACAAGTCGTCGCACAGCTCTGGCTTTGATAGCAGCGACAGTTCAAGGCATTCAACTGAGGGCATGCCGAGGCCTGCTGAAGTTGAATAACGCCGAAATGGTGTTGCTATCAAAGCCCCGCAGGGCGAGGCTTACAGCGGTATTTGCTGCGTTACAGTTCTTGCGAAGGACTAGGGCCATTCGCTGCAAACTGTGCCTTGCATCTATCCACTTTAAGCACACGCAGAGCAAGCCAGCTCTGGCTTTGATAGCAGCGACAGTTCAAGGCATTCAACTGAGGGCATGCCGAGGCCTGCTGAAGTTGAATAACGCCGAAATGGTGTTGCTATCAAAGCCCCGCAGGGCGAGGCTTACAGCGGTATTTGCTGCGTTACAGTTCTTGCGAAGGACTAGGGCCATTCGCTGCAAACTGTGCCTTGCATCTATCCACTTTAAGCACACGCAGAGCAAGCACGGGACTTATTCGCACCTTCCTTAGATAAAGCTAGCTCATGGTGAGCCAGCTTTCAATGAGGAGGTTAATGCTTGCCTAGAGGCTAAAAGCTATAGGTGAGGTGCAAGCCGGCGTAGGTGTTGTTCAGGCTGGCCTTAGTGCCTGGGTTTTCTTGCTTAATATCTTCCTGTGCCAGGGTGCGGCTGAGGTGGCCAGAGAGCACCAGGCGATTGGCCAGTTGATATTGGGCCTCTACACCAAACTGAAAATGGTTAGGGCCATCGTGTTCTTCGGTCACATATTGGAAATCGAATGTCTGGGTGACATAGGGAGTCAGGGTGAGCCTGTCTGACACAGGCCATTCGCTGTGCAGGCTGGCCTCGACAAAGTAGCCGCCCGCCTCGGTGGAGTAGGTATAGCTCAGCGAGGGGGTTAGCCATTCGATGGCCGTGTATTCCATAGTGGCGAACAGCTCGTTGTCGCCACAGCGCTCGTCGCCGTAGGCCTCTATGCGTTGGTAGCCTATGGCGGCGCTCAGATTGTCGCTAAGCTCGAAGCCATACTCCAGCCCCATGTTCCACTCGATATAGTATTGGCTATCGCCACGCCCAACCGTGGTAAACAGGGTGAGATCATCAAACTGCACGGCCGCCGTTGCCCAGTAGATGCCACCCTTGTCTAAGTTGTTGCGCCCCTCCGAGATATATTTCGAATCCCAGCCCAGGTCGAGAATGACGTTGGTGTCCGGGCCTTCGCCGTGGCTGATGATGTTATTGATATGAGAATCATCGACTGTGCCTGGAATAGGCTCGTTGGCGGCGTTGGCTGTACCAGCCAGCATGAGGCCGATAATACAAGAGTGAGTGATCAATCTGTTCATGGGTGTGACACTGAATGCTATTGGAATCGAAGCTGATAATAGTGGGTTAGTTTTTAAACGTAAATGATAATTGGTCGCATTTGCGATCAGCTTGGCAATATCTGTATTGTAAATTTCAAGTAAAAACTCCCTTGTTCTAGATCAAGGTTTTTCGTCCAGACAGTTGTTAGGTGTCTACTGCCAGGGCCTGCTGATCTTTTCCGTTTGTTTTTGCAGCAGTTTGAAGGTGATTTATACAAGGCAGAGCCTGTGCCGTGTAGTATCCTACACAAACTGGCGATAACACCGTAGAAATGGCCTACAAACGCTGCCCAACGGGTTCATCTAAACGCGCGCTGCACTTTATGAAAGGCTTCCTGCCTTTCACCGCAGGCGGTCAGCTACGCTGTTAGAAATCGTTCCAGACGATTTCTTTGTTGTTCGCCATTCACATAGAGTAACTATGCTTCATGGCTCTCGCCTCGCGCAAAACGCGTTTAGATTGAACAAAAATTAAACTTGAAAGAACAACAGGCCCTAGGAGTTGCTCACAGGTTTGGGCGCAAGTTTATGCCGCTAGCTTTATGCACTCAAGCATTTGTTTTTAAGTGTAAATTGCGGCTGTTCGCCATAAGGTGCTTGAATAGTCTCCCTGACGCCCATATGTAAACCCAATACCCTAAGATTGATGAGGACACCCGATGAGTAACCCTTTGCTGAGCGGCAGTGAATTACCGCCATTTTCGCAAATTAAACCCGAGCATATTCAGCCAGCCGTCGAGCAGGGGATTGCTAACTGTCGCCAGAAGATCGATGAGGTGCTCGCCAGTGGCGGCCCCTATACCTGGGATAATCTGATCGCACCGCTCGAGCAGGTGGATGACGAGTTGAGTCAGATCTGGTCGCCCGTGTCGCACATGAACTCAGTGCTTAGCACAGAAGAGTGGCGCGCCGCCCACGATGCCTGTCTGCCACTGCTATCTGAATATGGCACCTATGTGGGCCAGCATCAGGGGCTGTATCAGGCCTACAAGGCGCTGAAGGAGTCAGATGAATTTGCCAAGCTGAGCCAGGCGCAACAGACGAGTATTGAGCATAGCCTGCGCGATTTCGAGCTGTCGGGCATAGGATTGAACGATGAAGATAAACAAACTTATGGAAAATTGGTTAAACGTTTATCTGAGTTAACCAGTAGCTTCTCTAATCAGCTGCTGGATGCCACTCAGGCCTGGACTAAGCTGATAACCGACGCCGAGGAGCTGGCCGGTTTGCCCGAGTCTGCCATTGCCGCGGCTAAGGCGATGGCCGAGGCCAAAGAGCAGCAAGGCTGGTTGTTCACCCTAGAATTCCCTTCTTATCTGCCCGTGATGACCTACAGCGACAATCGTCAGCTGCGCGAGGAGTGCTACCGCGCCTTCGTCACCCGCGCCTCGGATCAGGGCCCTAACGCCGGTGAATTTGATAACGGTCCCTTGATGGATGAGATCTTAGATCTGCGCCATCAGCTGGCCAATCTGTTGGGATTCGATAGCTTCGCCCATAAGTCATTGGCGACCAAGATGGCCGAGACGCCGCAGCAGGTGCTGGATTTCCTCAACGAGCTGGCTGCCCGCTCTAAGCAGCAGGGTCAAAACGAGCTGGCCGAGTTGACCGCATTTGCCGAGAAAGAGTTTGGCGTGACCGAGCTGGCGCCTTGGGATCTCAGCTACTACGCCGAGAAGCTCAAGCACCACAGATATGAGATCTCTCAGGAGCTGCTGCGCCCTTACTTCCCTGAAGATCGTGTGCTGTCGGGCCTCTTCTATACAGTGTCTCGCCTGTTTGACCTGACCATAGAGGAGCAGGAGCATTTCGACAGTTGGCATAAAGATGTGCGCTTCTTCCATATCAAAGATGCCGAGGGTGAGCACAGAGGCAGCTTCTACCTGGATCTCTATGCCCGCGAGGGTAAGCGCGGCGGTGCCTGGATGGACGATTGCCGGGTGCGCCGACAAACCGCCAAGGGCTTGCAGAAGCCGGTGGCTTACCTGACCTGTAACTTTAACGCCCCTGTCAGCGGCAAGCCTGCGCTGTTTACCCATGATGAGGTGACGACGCTGTTCCACGAGTTTGGCCACGGCATACATCATATGCTGACCAAGATAGATGTGGCGGGCGTCTCTGGCATCAACGGTGTGCCTTGGGATGCGGTAGAGCTGCCGAGTCAATTCATGGAAAACTGGTGCTTCGAGGAAGAGGCGCTGGCGGAGATCTCGGGTCATTTCGAGACCCACGAACCCCTGCCGAAGGCGATGTTAGACAAGATGCTGGCGGCGAAGAACTTCCAGTCGGGCATGATGATGCTGCGTCAGCTGGAATTTTCCCTGTTCGACTTCCGCCTGCATCTGGAATATGACCCGGCCGAGGGTGCCCACATTCAGGCCAAGTTGGATGAGGTGAGAGAGCTGGTTGCCGTGGTCAAGGCCGCCGACTTTAATCGCTTCCAACACAGCTTTGCCCATATCTTTGCCGGTGGTTACGCCGCGGGTTACTACAGCTACAAGTGGGCCGAGGTGTTGTCGGCCGATGCCTTCTCTCGCTTCGAGGAAGAGGGGATCTTTAACGCCGATACAGGGCGCAGCTTCCTAGAAAACATCCTCGAGATGGGCGGCAGCCTGGAGCCGATGGAGCTATTTAAGCGTTTCAGAGGCCGTGAGCCGCAAATCGATGCCCTGTTGAGACACTCGGGTATTCAAGGCTAATGCTTTTCTGATTAGTCTACATAGACACAAAAAGGCCACTCCGCTAAAGGGTGGCCTTTTTTATGGGCTAGTTTTTATGGGCTAGCGCCTGTTGGTGCATCTTAGCTAGTAGGCGCCCGCGCTGTAAGTCAGCTCATAGCTGTGGCTGTAGATCTCTAGGATGTTGCCGAAGGGATCTTCCATGTAGATCATGCGGTAAGGCTTCTCGCCTGGGTAGTAGTAGCGAGGGGCCTTCATGCGTTTCTTACCACCAGCGGCGACAATCTTCTCCACCAGGCCTTCGAGATCCGGGTCTTGTACGCTGAAGTGGAATACGCCCGTTTTCCAATATTCGAAGTTATCTTCCGGGTTTTGCTGATTAGCAAACTGAAACAGCTTGACGCCTATCTTGTCGCCGGTGGCCAGATGCGCGATACGGAATGATCCCCTGTTGGCACCAAAGACGTCGGTACACATCTCGCCGATTGGGCTGTCATCTTCCACAATTTCGGTGGGTTTCATGATGAGATACCAGCCTAACACCTCGGTGTAAAATTTGACGGCTGCCTCGAGATCCGGCACCGAAATACCTATGTGAGAAAAGGTTCTTGGGTAAGTTGTGTTGTTCATACTGTGCTCCTGTTGGTGAGTTGGGTATAGATTACAAATCGCACAAAATTATGTAAAATTATCAAAATTTATAATTTTGAGTACGATTTGTGATGATTAATCCCGTCTGGTTGCGCAGCTTCTGCACCCTGGTGGAGCTGGGCCATTTCACCCGCACCGCCGAGCGCCTGCATATGACTCAATCCGGCGTCAGCCAGCATGTGCGTAAGCTCGAAGAGCAGTTCGATACTCAGCTGCTGCTCAGAGAGGGCAAGAAGTTTTCCCTGACCGATGCAGGTAATCAGGTGTATCGCGAGGGGCAAGCACTGCTGCAGTCGCTGGCGAGGCTAGAGCAGGGGATCAAACAAGACCCGCCCTTTGCCGGACTGGTACGACTGCTGTCCCCCGGCAGTGTGGGCCTTAAGCTCTATGGCGAGTTACTGGATTTACAAAGCAAGCACCCTGAGCTGTCACTGGATTACCGCTTTACCTCCAATGCCGGGGTCGAGGGCGCAATCGCCGCGATGGAGGCCGATATCGGTCTGATGACCCGCCAGCCGGAGCTTACCGAGGTACAGGCCGAGCCGATCGCCAAGGAGCCGCTGCTTCTGGTCACGCCCGCGAGCCAGGAGGCGGTGTCCTGGGAGGCGCTACAGCAGCTGGGCTTTATCGATCATCCCGACGGTGCTCATCACGCCAAGCTGCTGTTGGGCGCCAATTATCCAGAGTTTGAACATTGGGATCAGCTGCCCAATCGGGGCTTCTCTAATCAGATAGGTTTGATTCTCGAGCCCGTGAGTCGTGGCCTGGGCTTCACCGTCTTGCCTGCCTATGCGGTGGAGGCATTTGCCCGTCAGGAGCTGATAATGGCGCATCGGCTGCCCAATGCCGTCAGCGAGCCTATTTATCTCTGCCGTCGACGACGGTCGGTATTGGCGAAGCGGGTAGAGTCGGTGCGAGAAGTGATTAAGGCCAGCCTGGCCTAGAGAAATGAGTGAGGCCGATGTGGTCACCGGCCTCGCAACTTTTCTTACGGCGTGTAGTAGGTGGCGGCGCCTGGACCGACCGGTAGCCCGAGGGCAAACACCCAGATAAAGAAGAAGCAGGTCCACCCGATAAAGAAGACGATTGAGTAAGGCAACATGGTGGCGACCAGCGTGCCTATGCCCAGGTGTTTCTTATACTGGGAGGCCACCGCCAGGATCAGGCCAAAATAGCTCATCATTGGGGTGATCAAATTGGTGACCGAGTCGCCGATTCGGTAGGCCGCCTGAATCGTCTCTGGCGCATAGCCGACCAACATCAGCATGGGCACAAAAATGGGGGCCGTTACCGCCCACTGCGCCGAGGCACTGCCCAGCATCAGGTTGATGAAACCACACATCATGATAAACAGCAGGAACACCAGCGGCCCGGTGAGCCCGATGGCATTGAGGGCGTCGGCCCCGGTGACCGCCAGCACGGCGCCCAGGTTAGTCCACTTGAAGAAGGCGACAAACTGCGAGGCAAAGAACACCAGCACGATATACATGCCCATGGTGCTCATGCTGTGGGACATGGCGTCGATCACGTCTTTATCCCGCTTCATGGTGCCCACCACCTTGCCATAGACCAGGCCGGGAATGGCGAAACAGATGAAGATGAAGGCGACTATCCCCTTGAGGAAGGGCGAACCGGCAACCAGGCCCGTCTCAGGGTGACGCAGCGGCGCATTTTCCGGCACCACAGAGAGCGCCAGGATGCCGCCTAATACTAGGATGGAGAGACCGGCCATCTTGAGGCCCTTGATCTCCAGCGGTGTGACGCTATCCATCTTCTGACTGTGCAGATCTATGCTGGCCTCGCTGGGGTCGTACTTGCCCAGCTTGGGCTCGACGATCTTCTCTGTGACCAGGGCGCCCAGTAGGGTAATGACGAAGGTGGAGGCGAACATGAAGTACCAGTTCACCTCTGGGCCGACCAGGTATTCGGGGTCGATCATCTGCGCCGCCGCCTCGGTGATGCCCGACAATAGCGGGTCGACCGTGCCCAGCAGCAGGTTGGCGCTATAGCCGCCTGAGACACCGGCGAAGGCCGCCGCCAGACCCGCCAGGGGGTGACGCCCCAGAGAGTGGAAGATCAGCGCGGCCATGGGGATCAACACCACATAGCCCAGCTCGGCCGCCGTGTTGGAGACGATACCGGCGAAGACTACTGTGAGGGTGACTAGACGCTTGGAGGCGCCCATGACCAGGGTGCGCATGGCCGCCGACAGCAGCCCGGAGCGGTCGGCGATGCCTACCCCAAGTAGGGCCACCAATACAGTGCCCAGGGGGGTAAAGCCGGTGAAGTTGGTCACCAGGTTGGAGACTATCATCCTCAGGCCTTCGGCGTTCATCAGGCTGACCACGTGGATCAGGCCATCTTCGCCACGTCCCGCGGCGCCGACCGGACGAGGGTCGTTTACCGTCAGCTCGAAATAACCCGCGATGCCACTGATCACTATCACGGCGGCGCAAAACAGGGCGAAGAGGGTGATGGGATGGGGTAAGAGGTTCCCCAAATGTTCGACCAGGTTGAGAAAGCGGACGAAGAGGCCGTTCTTGTTCGCCGAGGGGGCTGGGGGCTGGTTGGCCACCAGACCCTCTTCTTTATTGGAGCTCATGGTGTTTCCTTCATCTTGGACATCTGGGTGCCCTTATATATCTGCTCGCCAAACGGCGTAGTGTTAGCCACCCATGATGAAGGAGTTGCTTTAACTGAAGCTTAATTTGGGGCAAAACGCCCGTTTGCGTTGGGGTACAGAGGGTGAACAATAGGCAAAAAAAAAGCCCGGCTTAGGGGGTAAGCGGGCCGATATTAAGATGATGATTGAACCAAAGCCCAACTAGGGAAGATGGGTTGCCTCTTGGTTGACTAAGATATTAGCCCAAGTTAGCTGTATGAAGACTGAACAGATAACGCGTTGAGACAGGAGGGGAAACGAGCGTCGTTTCCCGTTCTGCTCGCCATGATGAGACTGGTTAATCTCTGCGCAACCAGCTCGGTAGGGTTAAGGGGGCTAAGGTGGTTGTTTATTAAATATCCGCCCGATTGCGCTATTTTTGCCCTAAGGTGTCACTTCATGCAGATGATGCCTGTCTTTATGGCTAGGCTTTGATGAGGTGATTGTGTTGGTTTGGTTTTGGTTTGTCTTTATTGCTTTGTTTTATATTGGTATTTATCTTTGTTTTTCTGGTGTCTTGTTGTTTCGTTTAACTAGCGGTAAAACATCATGGACTTAGGTGAAAAAGATATTCTTGCGGCAAATAATGGCGTCATTATTTTCATTTAGGCTGAAAACAGATGAATATAGCAGCAATGAGCCGGTGAAAACGCCATAGATAAATTGCTGGAAATCATCGCGAAAATCGGTGAAGCTGGTGCGTTAACTAACGAGATATAAGAATAACTATAGGGAAGGAACTCAAAGATGGAAGGTTTGTTATTAGGCCTTGGCCTAGTCGTTATTATCACCTACCTCTGGTATGTCAGCCTGATCAAGAAGCGTAACGTGGTGCGTGAAGCCTTGTCGGGTATCGATGTGCAGCTGAAGAAGCGCGCCAATCTGGTGCCTAATATTCTTAAGATTGCACAGAAATTTATGGATCACGAGAAGTCGCTGCTTACCGAGATCACCGCACTGCGTGCTCAGGTGACTGCGGGCTATGATCTGAACGATGCCGATGCCATCAAGGAGCATCTGGGATTGGCCGGGCAGCTCAACAGCAAGATGGGCCAGCTGATGGTAAGCGTCGAGAACTACCCCGAACTTAAGTCAGACAAGACCATGGTGCAGGCGATGACCACCTACAGCGAGGTCGAGGAGCATATCTCGGCGGCCAGACGTTTCTATAACGCCGCCGTATCTGAACTCAATACCGCGGTGGAGATCTTCCCCGGTTCCATTATCGCCTCCATGGCCAAGGTTAAGGTGATGCCTTTCTACGAAGCCGATGAAGCGTCGAAGACGCCGATCGATGCATCCGACTACCTGAAGTAACCCGAATCATAGCTCGATGAACCCAGTAAGCTTTATCCTCGGGGCGCCGATTAAGGCGGAGCGTCAACCGCAGCGTCTGTTTGCAGACCCCGATGAGCTGGGTCAGTTTAAGGCTTACTATGAAGAACATATCGAGCCTCTGACCCGTAAATTTGAAAACCATAGGATCGCCAGCCTCAAGGCACTGCGCGGGCGCCTCTATACCAGTCTGGCAATCCTCCTCGGCGTGGCCGTGCTGATCCTGCTCTTTAGCCTGTCCGGTTATCTCGAGGTCCCCTGGGTCTTCTTTATCGTCTTATGCCTCCCCTTTGGCTGGTGGAGTTATCGCCCCCTGAAGCGTTATAAAAGCGATGTGAAGCGTGAGGTGTTCCCCAAAATCTTCCGCTACTTCGGCCATGACTTTATCTTCAGTACCAGCCACAGCATGAGCCTAACTCAGCTCAAACGCTCTAAGCTGCTGCCTGGCTATGACAATGCTAAGTTTGATGACTATGTGCAGGGCACCTATAAAGGGGTCGAGATTGCCATCAACGAGCTGTGTTTAACCAAGCAGGTCAAGCGTGAGAAGAGTACCGAGACGGAAACCGTGTTTCGCGGCGTCATGGTGCAGCTCAGCAGCCATAAGGCATTTAAGGGGCATACCGTGGTGGTGAAGAATCGCGGCGGCCTGGTGAATTTTCTCTCCAGCAGCTTTAAGCGCCTGAGCCGGGTTAAGCTCGAAGATCCCAGGTTTGAGAAGCAGTTTGACGTGTTTTCAAGCGATCAGATCGAGGCGCGATACCTGCTTACGGTCGGTTTCATGGAGCGTCTCCAGTCACTGGCCAACCTGTTTTCCGGTAAGATCCAGTGCGCCTTCTATGAAGACAAGTTATTGATCATGTTGCAGAGTGGCGATAACCGCTTCGAGATGGGCTCCATCTTTAATGGCGCTACCTTCGAGTACGAGTTTAGCCAAATTAACCGCGAGATGAAGCAGCTGTTTGCTATGATTGAAGTACTCAAACTCGACCAAGACATTGGATTTTAATGCCTGCTGCCGCGCCCCGTACTCTACATTTTCCCCTAAAGCTGGTCTGTCTTGGGCTTGGCCTGCTGCTATGCCAGCCGTTTGCAGTGGCGCAATCGGAAAAGCCGCGCTACAAGGCGAGCTATTCTAAGCATGGCATCTTAAATAACAGTGATGCTCCGCGCACCAGCGAGACGGGCGATAGCAAGATCAAGGTATATCAATATACTCAGGCTAACGGCGTGGTGGCCTTTGCCGACCATGCCCCGGGCGACAGGGATTTCAGGGTGCTGTCGTATGAGTGCTATGCCTGTAAACCCGATTCGACACTCGACTGGCAGAAGATGCCGCTGTTTAGCGCGGAATACAATGAGCTGATCGCACGGGCGGCTAAGACCCATGATTTGGATCCCGCACTTATCCGCGCCGTGATCCATGCCGAATCTGCCTTTAATGTGTTTGCCCTGTCGCGTAGCGGTGCCATGGGGCTGATGCAGCTGATGCCAGATACCGCCAAGGCGATGGGAGTGAAGAACCCCTACCGCCCCGAGCAGAATATCGACGGCGGCGCCCGCTACTTAGCCAAGATGCTGGCAAGGTTCGACGGCAATATCGATCTGGCCTGCGCCGCCTATAATGCCGGCCCCACCACAGTGACTCAGTACAAGGGGATCCCGCCCTATCCGGAGACCCAGGCCTATGTGAAACGGGTCAAGATACTGATGAAGCGTTATCAGAAGTTGGGGTGATTAAGATGCAGCAGACCATTATCGAACTGGAACTCGCGCTGCTAAGCCCAGAGGTGCGCTGCGATGCCAATGTGCTCGACGAGTTGATCCATGCCGACTTTTTGGAGGTGGGCGCCACGGGAATCAGTTTCGGCAAGCCTGAGGTGTTGGCGCGCCTGCCCAAGGAGAAACCGCCGGTATTTAGGGTGAGCGATATGCAGCATCGCTTGCTGAGCGAGGATCTGGTCCAGCTCAACTACCGCGCCTGTTTTAAGCCGGTAAACGAGGTGGATAAGCGTTATTCGCTGCGCACCTCGCTGTGGAAGTGTAGTGATGGGCGTTGGCAGATGATCTACCACCAGGGCACGCCCTGCGCGCCCTTCTTCTAAGTATCCTTTATTGAGGGGGCTATTCGCCCACTTCCCAGGTGACCTCTACCCGGCCGCCGCCCTGATTCAGTAGCGGATCCAGATAGTCCAGGGTCGTCTTGGCTATCTCATCGAGCTGCCAGGGGGGATTGATCACCCAAAGGCCTGCCGCCGTCATGCCAAACTCCTCGCTGTCGGGTCTAATCGCCTGTTCGATACGAAGCTGGCGCTTGATGCCGCTCTGCTTTAGCAGGTCAAACATGGCCTCGGTCTGCTCGCGCTTCACCACGGGATACCAGATCATATAGACGCCGGTGGCAAACTTCTTGTGCGCCTTGATAACTGCCTTGGCGACTTCCTGGTAGTCGCTCTTTATCTCGTAGCTGGGGTCGACAAGGATAACGCCGCGGCGCTCAAGTGGCGGCACGGCGGCAAGTAGCCCCTTCAGGCCGTCGCCCTTGATCACCTTGATCTGCTTGTCACTGCCCAGTTGCTCATCCAACAGCTGATGGTCGGCGCCGTGCAGCTCATGCAGCACCATGCGATCATTATCTCTTAGGTTCATGTCGACAAAAGCGGGGGAGCCCGGATACAGCTCTAGCTCGTCCGAGCCATTGAAGTGTTTGATATCGCTTATGTATTGGCTAAGTGCCTCGGGCAGGTCCTGCTTGTCCCACAGCTTGGCGACGCCCTCTAAGTATTCACCCGTCTTCTGGGCAAACTCATCGGATAGCGCATAACCACCGGCGCCCGCGTGGGTATCGATATACACCATGGGCTTATTCTTCTTATGCATCAACTTGAGGGTTTGCAGCAAGATACTGTGCTTGAGCACATCGGCATAGTTTCCGGCGTGGTAGCCGTGACGATAACTTAACATGAAGATTCCAGATGGTGAGGGCGCTAGCCTGATAGGGCGATTATAGGGGGGATGCCTGTCCAGGTACAGCGGCAGGCAGTAAGCCTCGCTAACAAAGGCCATATTCAGCGCTGTGCACTTTTGGCATAATGAGGGCGTTATTTCTTAACTTATTGAGCCAAAGTGACTGCACCATCGACCAAGCCCGCATCTGTGGGGATCTTTTTTAATCGCCAATACCCGACCCTGGAAGCCGTGTGTGATCGCTGGGGGCTAGTGTTCGACAAGGACGCCCAGTTCGAGCTGGTGTTCGAAGATAACTGTCTCATCTTAAACAAGCGCGACGAGCCAAAGCTCAAGGGCATATTGGTGGATTTCGTTACCGGCGCAGTGGCTCACAGGCGTAAGTTTGGCGGCGGTCGAGGCCAGGCAATAGCCAAGGCGGTGGGCCTCAAGCAGGGCGTGACCCCGAGTGTCGTCGATGGCACCGCAGGCCTTGGGCGAGACGCCTTCGTGCTCGCCAGCCTGGGCTGCAAGGTAACCATGGTTGAACGTAATCCCGTGGTGGCCGCCTTGCTGGAAGATGGTCTGCGCCGCGCCTATGAAGATGCAGATATCGGCCCCTGGATGCGTGAGCGCATGCATCTGGTGCATGGTTCCAGCCTGACGGCGTTGGCCGAACTGGGTGAGCAGGTGGATGTGGTCTATCTGGACCCTATGTATCCCCACAGGGAAAAGTCTGCCCTGGTGAAGAAAGAGATGCGGGTGTTCCAATCGCTGGTGGGCGCCGACCTCGACGCCGATGGCCTGCTGGCCCCCGCCATGGCCCTCGCCAGCAAGCGCGTGGTGGTCAAGCGCCCCGACTACGCCGACGACCTCGACGGCGTCAAACCCAGCACCCGCATCGAAACCAAGAAGAACCGCTTCGATGTCTACGTTAAGGCCGCGATGAAAGACAACTAGTGTCTAGAAAATCGGTGGCGATTCAGAATGTGTCGCTGAAAGCATACATTGACATAATATAACCATACTCTGACAAATTTAAGGAAGGTGCGAACAAGTCGTCGCACAGCTCTGGCTTTGATAGCAGCGACAGTTCAAGGCATTCAACTGAGGGCATGCCGAGGCCTGCTGAAGTTGAATAATGCCGAAATGGTGTTGCTATCAAAGCCCCGCAGGGCGAGGCTTACAGCGGTGTTTGTTGCGTTACAGTTCTTGCGAAGGACTAGGGCCATTCGCTGCAAACTGTGCCTTGCATCTATCCACTTTAAGCACACGCAGAGCAAGCACGNCGCACAGCTCTGGCTTTGATAGCAGCGACAGTTCAAGGCATTCAACTGAGGGCATGCCGAGGCCTGCTGAAGTTGAATAATGCCGAAATGGTGTTGCTATCAAAGCCCCGCAGGGCGAGGCTTACAGCGGTGTTTGTTGCGTTACAGTTCTTGCGAAGGACTAGGGCCATTCGCTGCAAACTGTGCCTTGCATCTATCCACTTTAAGCACACGCAGAGCAAGCACGGGACTTATTCGCACCTTCCCTAAGTGTACCAATGTTGCTCGAGCTTTTTACGCACAGCTCTGGCTTTGATAGCAGCGACAGTTCAAGGCATTCAACTGAGGGCATGCCGAGGCCTGCTGAAGTTGAATAACGCCGAAATGGTGTTGCTATCAAAGCCCCGCAGGGCGAGGCTTACAGCGGTATTTGCTGCGTTACAGTTCTTGCGAAGGACTAGGGCCATTCGCTGCAAACTGTGCCTAGCATCTATCCACTTTAAGCACACGCAGAGCAAGCAGGGGACTTATTCGCACCTTCCCTAGCGACAGCCATTCACAGATAAGGCTTAAGGAAACTGCGAACAAGTCCTGCAATTTAGGTATCGCCTGATTTTTGAACGCTAAGTGTTCAATTTTGGCCAACATACTGCCGTTTTACGCCGAATTTCGACCTAATTCCAGGCTGTTCCCGGATTTCAGACAGATCTTGGCTGTCGTCGTAACATCTGGTCTACTTTAAACAGGTTCGCCAAGGTGAATAGCATGGCTAACTGTGAGTCATTTTTCGTCAGCCCTTTATAGCGTGCTTTGATAAAGCCGTCTACTTTAAACAGGTTCGCCAAGGTGAATAGCATGGCTAACTGTGAGTCATTTTTCGTCAGCCCTTTATAGCGTGCTTTGATAAAGCCGAACTGACATTTGATGATCCGAAACGGGTGTTCTACCTTCGCCCGAATGCTGGCTTTTAAATACTCGATGTTGATGGCGGTTTTATTCTTGCGGGGATGCTTCTTCAGCGCCCGAACTTTGCCGGGACGCTCTGCTATCAGCCATTCCACATTAGTATCTTCTAGCTCTTCGCGTTTTTCTGCGCCTTGATAACCAGCATCACCAGAGATGAATTCCTCGTCGCCATGYAACAGATTTTTCAACTGGTTCAAGTCATGTTCATTGGCGGCGGTTGTCACCAGCGTATGGGTGAGGCCACTCTTTGCATCCACGCCAATGTGAGCTTCCATCGCCTCATCACTCAGACTGTACCATTGCTGCATACAGTGAATGCGGAACATCGTTTCCAGTGGATAGGGACGACGACCATTGCCCGCTTTTGGATAAAAGGGCTCAATCACTTCCAGCAGTTGAGTCCATGGTAATAGGTTGTCCATCCGAGATAAGAAAATCTCTTTACGGGTCTGGCGGCGCTTGCTGGAAAACTCACTATCGGCAAAAGTTAACTGTTGGCTCATGGGCGGTAATGGCTGCATCGTTTCCAGTGGATAGGGACGACGACCATTGCCCGCTTTTGGATAAAAGGGCTCAATCACTTCCAGCAGTTGAGTCCATGGTAATAGGTTGTCCATCCGAGATAAGAAAATCTCTTTACGGGTCTGGCGGCGCTTGCTGGAAAACTCACTATCGGCAAAAGTTAACTGTTGGCTCATGGGCGGTAATGGCTGTGATTTACTATGTAGCTATGATCTCACATCAGGGACTTATTCGCATCTTCCTTAATAAAAATGATTGAGGAAAGAAAGCCATAGAAACTTGGATAATGATCTACGAGTGTGGCTATTCTATCTCTTCGATTTAGATTCGATTCAGACTAAAAATATAGCGTGATAATAATTGTCCGCTTCCCCTCTCTATGCAACTAATCGGGCCACGCAGGCGGAACTGTATCGGTATTTTATCTATAGGAGTGGTTTTAGGTAAAACATGAGGTTTGAACACCTGATTAGGGCTAGCTATTTAGCTGTTATTTCGTTACTGGATTTTATATCCAGCTTGTTTGGTGGTTGAGAGGCAAGTTGAAAATCAGTTTTTAACCTGTCTCCCAGGTAGATATTATTGATAAGTGCTATAGCTTCTTGAACTCTCGAGTGTTGAAATTATCGATTTTAACTTGTAATCCTTTTCAATTAAGTTTGGTTCCATTGTTTTAAATTGCTCTAACATTGGGGCGGGTAGGTTATCGTAATAGATAAGATATTCCCTATCGAGTTGTAAAGTTGGTACCGCGTTGCTCAATGTCGCATTGTCGGTTTTAAATTGACTACTGTCTTTGACCCAGTTTTTGAGGGTTTCCTGCCAAAGATCGCTTTGGTCTAGTGCGCCTAGATATTCTTCAACTTGTTGTTTGGTAAGGAATTGTTGTTCTTTTGTGTTGTATATGTATAGCGCCGGAAAAACTGGTGTAGCAGTTTGAGATGATACCGCGGCATAAAAGCTATCTTTTTCTGCCTTCCCAAGTGCTATAAGCGCGGATTCGCTTGCGTTAGCATTCATGCTTAACATGGTGATAATCGCGAAAGTAAAATATAAGATATAATTTTTATTCATTTTATATTGCTCGTTTAGCATAGAACGAATACCTATATAAGAGCATTCGCTCCAATTTATTTTAATTTATTACTTTTCTTCGCAGGCTAAAACACCACCAGTTGAACTACAACAAATTTCGCCACCACCTCCACCTGAGCCAATAGATACGCAGTGTGCAGAGACACCGATTGATGTTAATAGAAGTGTTAGTGCAAATACTGGAGAGAATAAATTTTTTAACATAGACAATAATCCTTTTGATAAATTGATAATCGCAGTACATCCATATCTCTGCGGGACAAAAATTATCAGCAAGAAATCCTGCTGTCAAATTGTTTGTGGTGTGTATTAAAAAAGTTAGTGATAATGTGGTGAAGCTTCGATATATTAAGACGATAACTGCAATAAATGGAATTATGTAATGTTTGAAATCCCTGATGACAGGAGTCACTCACAAACGTTTAAAGTTGTAATCATTGTGCTGGCTATCGTTGCGATATTGACACTATTAGTCACCTTGTTTGCAGAGCAGGCGTTTTCAAAATCCGCATCAACCCCTTCCTTCGCGACTGGTATGGTCAGTCGTTCAGCTTTGAGTGTCACCGTTTCTGGGTACGGTAAGTTAGTGCCGAAAACTCAGAGAGGTATCAATACCATTAGTAGTGGTCATATCGTAGAAGTTTTACAAAAACCAGGCAGTGTTGTTAGTAAGGGAGAGGTCATATTATTGCTCAATAACCCTAAGTTGCAGCGAGCGATGGAAACCAGTGAACTGGCGTTACTTGAAGAGCAGTCTAATTTGCAGTTGGTTAAGGCTGAGTCTCGTCAAGCCTTAGAAGATCAATTGGGCATGATTCGCTTAGCGAAAGTGCGTTTAGCGTTGGCGCAAGCAGAGCTAACAGCACATGAAAAACTGAAAGAGAATCAGGTTATTTCAGCTTTAGACCTTCATAAAGCTAAAGTGGCATGGGAAAAAGAAGATGCTGTATTGCAAATGGAATCAAGCCGCTTAATCACATTGAAGCAAAC
The DNA here is from genome assembly GCF_022398425.1 of Shewanella sp. Isolate7. Lineage (NCBI taxonomy): Bacteria > Pseudomonadati > Pseudomonadota > Gammaproteobacteria > Alteromonadales > Shewanellaceae > Shewanella > Shewanella sp. Isolate7. The sequence goes on from NZ_JAKEVJ010000008.1 coordinate 86,324, forward strand.
GCGAAAATCGATCGATGAATCTGCAGTATACCGCCTAGAGAAGGCAAAAAAGCAACGAGAGTTGTTAGCGTCTGAGGTGGAACAGTTATCTATTACTGCGAGTATGGATGGTATGTTGACAGAGCTAGCCGATGACCTAGAGATTGGAAGATACCTTGATGAGGGGCTGGTGGTAGGCATGATTGCTGATTTGTCTAGCTATTATGCTCGCATCAATATTACCGCCAGTGATGCCGAGTTCGTAACCCCTGGTCTGCCTGCCAAGGTGTCAATAAAGGGAGTTGATATGCCTGGTTTGGTGTCTCGGGTTGAACCGACTGTCACCAATGGCAGCGTTGAAATTGATATTAGTTTTACTGGGAGTTTACCCGCATCTGTTCGACCGAATATTGATGTAAATGCAGTCATAGAGGTTGCATCTCATCAAGATGCCTTAGTCGTTGACCGGCCTGTCGGAGTCATCAGGGGGCATAGAGACTATTCATTATTTGTGCTTAGCGAAGCGCGCCAACAATTCGAAATTCGTCATGTGAGCATTGGTGATATTAACGGAGATAAAGCCCAAGTGGTAAAAGGGCTGGCGCAAGATGAACAAATTTTATTACAAGTTCCTCCCCATCTTGCTACGAGGCAGCAATTTTCCACAGGAGAGATAGATGAGTAAAGCTGTCATTAAGTTAACCGACCTTAATAAATCGTTCTGTCATCGAGCTGGGAATAATCATGTACTCAAGCAGGTCAATCTAGAGGTTGATGTGGGTGAGATGGTCGCGATTCTAGGACAGTCTGGTAGTGGTAAGTCGACTTTGCTTTCAATTCTCGGTTTGTTAGATGTTGCTGATTCTGGGTGCTATCATCTTTGTAATCAGGATGTTAGGTCGCTTTCAGCATATCAGCTCAGCCAGTTGCGTAATCAACATGTTGGTTGGGTTTTTCAAAATTTTAATTTGATTGCCGATATGACGGTGTCAGAGAATTTAATGGTGCCATTACGATTTAATGACGCTATTAAGGCATCGGAATATGCCAATAGAGTCGCTGATGTTTTAAGTAAAGTGGGATTAAGCGATCGGGGTTCATTTTATCCTGACGAACTGTCTGGTGGTCAGCAACAAAGAGTCGCAATTGCTCGAGCGCTGATATGCCAACCAGACATACTGCTATGTGATGAACCGACAGGAAACTTGGACTCTAGCAACTCGCGTAAAATAATGGATCTATTATGTGATTTGCATAAAGAGGGGCGGACGGTACTGATTATTACTCATGATAGTACTGTCGCAGCTTGTTGCCAGAAAGCCTACAGCATGGTTGATGGGAAGCTCCAATTAATGAGTGATCAGGAGTTTAAATATGCTGTTTGACCTTTTGTACGGCTGGCGTAAGTGGCGTGGACAAAGGGGAATTTGGTTAGTATTGATCGTTAGCCTTTGCTTGCTCTGTAGCTTAATAGGTTTGGTGTCGAGTTTACTGTGGATGCTAAACAGCGATCGCCCCCAGTGGGTAATGCAAAATGCTCCTGTTATAACAGTGGCCAATCAAGATTTTAACGGTAACCTTCAACCTACATCGATTTACGATATTGAGCTGTTAGAGAACTTGCCAACGGTTACAGCTGTGGCAAGTGTCGCAGTACAAACAACAATGCTGACGGTAGGGCTGCAGGATATTCCTAACCTGAAAGTTGGTTTCTACTCAGACAGCTTGATTGATGTATTGGGGCTACCGAAACCTTTTTCGCATGACGTGTGGGAAGGGAATAAGGTTGTTATGTCTGCAGATTTTTGGCGGGAACATGCAACCACTCAGCCGGTATCTGAATTAGCTCTGTATTTTAAAGATCGCCCCTTAGCTATTGCGGGGTTTGCACCGACTTCTATGGCGAAACTTGGCGATGTAAAAATTGATGTATGGATGCCAGACAGGTATCTACTTCAAGATGTTCCTACAATGTTTGCCAAGAATCCCGATTTATATATCAAAACGAAAGGTAACCGATATGGGTTTGCTCTGCTAAGTAGAACAACGGTTACCAGTGAGCTGCAGCAGGCCTATTCGTTATTGAGAAGCCAAACACCAAGGCCAGAAGGTGGATTTGTTGACAGTCATTACACGCCTTGGTTGATTGATGGTGTCGAGTTGAAACCAAATGAACGAGCCTTGATACAAAAACAGGCTTGGGTATTGCTTGTTTTACTTATCTGTTTTGGTTTTATTGTATGCAGTGGCATTGTTTCTGTGTATACCCAGCAAAGTATTGTTCGTCAGTCAGAAATTCAGCTAAAGATAGCGCTGGGGGGTGATCGGTGGGATCTATTTGGGCAGTTATTCAGAGAAAACTTGCTCTCACTTTTAATGTTAATTGTCGTTAGTCCACTTTTAGGCTTCATCTTCCTGGAGTATGTGGCGAAAATACCTGTTTATCGTGCTTACTTTGACTCAGGTTTGTTATTTAATAGCTGGCTGTGGCTAGGAGCGGTATTGGGGGCGGCATGTTTATATTTGGCCTGTGCACAGATACCTATGTTTAACGCAATAAAAACGCAGTTTAGCCGAGGACGGGTCGGTCAAATGACGAAAGCGCAAGTGCTAATGAGCCAGCTTGTGCTAGTGATGCAACTCACCGTAATCATGTCAGTTGCCACACTCTGTTTAGTGCTTTTATTATCTGAATGGAGCAAATATCAAAAAGTCAGTTTTTCTGAGTCATTATATAGCCTTAAACCTAAGGTGACTGGGCGACTGTCAATGAGCTTGTCGTCGGAACAGGTTAATGGCGACTGGCTGGTTGCAAGTAATGAAGTGGCATTATCTTCTGAGGGGTTTACTCATTTAGGCGCCCAAAGTTTAAGTTATCGAGCGCAAAGCGCAGCAGTGATATCAAAACCGATCAATAGTCTTTATGTGTCGACGAACTTTTTTGATCTGTTAGAGATACCGTTTCTAATTCCTGCAACGTTGACTACAGATTCCGTGATAATTAACCAAACGATGGCTTTGCAATTAGCCGAGGAACTTGGGCTAAGTCATTGGCAAGGGGTCAAAGGCGTTGAGCTACAGATTTCAGGCTTTTATTACGAAAAGCAGTTAAAAGTGGCTGGTGTCATAGAAGATCAACTTCATTTTGGGATTAATCAGGCGCCTAGACCCGTTATCTATTTGCATTTAAGCACGCAAAACCCTTTGATTGCTCATCGTCTTGCGCCAGTGATATACAGTAAGGGTGAGAATATTCGCTTAGTCGAGTCACATTTGAATGATTGGGCGAAATTGCAATCCAGCGCCTTGTCTTATCAATATGCTGGGCAATTAAATCAAGAGATCATCAATACCGACTCAGCAGGACGATTATTGTTTGTTACCTCCTGTGTGATGGCGCTATTAATTTGCTTGTTGGTGATGTTTACATTGTATTATCGCTTTTATTTTGCCGCTAAAGTGCAGCAAATAAAATGGGCGGTTTTACTTGCATTAGGTGGTCGTAAGGCTAATTTAGTCGTGCAAACCATTAGGTTGAATATAGTGTTGGCGGGTATAGCTGGAGTATGTGCAGTATTGTTACTTTTTAGCCTAGATGGCTATAGCATGAAGTTACTCGGCATTTCGTTAATGCAGCCTTTCTTGTTGGGGATAAGTCTGATCACTTGTACGCTAATGATTGTCGGTATTACTTGTTGGGTATCAAGCAGAACCCTTAGACGTAGTATTAGTCACATGTTAAGAAGTTAAACCTATTCACATTGATTTCATGTAGGGCTCATTTGGTCGATAGATGTGATCGCGTGTGGCAGATATCTGCTTCCGACTAAGCTAAGCCCTTTGGTTTCAAATAAGGCCTTAGCCCGAGGGGCGTCGACGGCACTATAGGACTAGGGCGAGACACCTTGGTGCTCGCTAGCTTGGTTTGCAAGTCACCATGATTGAGCGCTGAGGAATCCCCTGATAACTTTGATATAAATCATGAGATTAGAGTGAACTTGCACCTTGGAATGTGATCTGATTAAGCGCAAACAAAAACCAATCACGGACTTCCAAGGTGCAAGCGTTAACTATCTTACATCAATCTCTCTATCAACATTGCCCAGAAATTCACCAAAAGCGTCTAAATACCCTCATGGTTGCCTGCCGGGCTCTCATTGATTCAGACCGTCTTACATTGACCGCTTTAGGTCGTCATATTGATGGAACTCATGCGCAAACCATCGACAGGTTGCTCGGCAACCATCATCTTCATCACGAGAGACTAGCGGTCTACCAATGGCATGCTAAGTGGTTACTGACACAGCACACCATGCCCATTGTTTTGGTGGATTGGTCTGATATGCGTGAAGGGCGCGAACTCATTGCCCTGAGGGCCTCTATCGCCATTAAGGGGCGTTCAATCACCCTTTATGAGCGAACATTTCCCTTAGCGCTGCAAGGAACTCAAACTGCTCATAATCAGTTTCTCAAGGAGCTTCATCGGGTGTTACCTGCAAACGTCACCCCGCTGATAGTCACCGATGCAGGGTTTCGTAATCCCTGGTTTAGAAAGGTGGAGCAAYTTGGTTGGTACTGGCTCGGTCGGGCTAGAGGATTGAGTGTTTATCGCCTTCATCCCTTTGGCCGTCAATKTTCACTTAAAGCGCTCTATGCCAGAGCAAGTAGCCGCGCCAAGTATGTTGGTCGGGTAGCCTTATCGGTCAAGAAGCCTTTGCTCTGTGAGATGGTATTGTTTAAGGCACGAGGTAAAGGACGTAAAGGTCAGCGCAGTACGACGCCGTCAATGTTCACTTAAAGCGCTCTATGCCAGAGCAAGTAGCCGCGCCAAGTATGTTGGTCGGGTAGCCTTATCGGTCAAGAAGCCTTTGCTCTGTGAGATGGTATTGTTTAAGGCACGAGGTAAAGGACGTAAAGGTCAGCGCAGTACGACGACCGACTGTCATCATACCGCCCAATGGACCTATGAGCTGACGGCAAAAGAGCCTTGGGCACTGGTGACCAACCTCACGATGGAAGCCATGCCACCYAAGAAACTGGTYAATCTTTACCAAAAGCGAATGCAGATAGAAGAGACTTTTAGGGACTTAAAAAGTCCGGCTTACGGATTTGGTTTACGCCACAGCCGAACACGTGATGCGGCAAGAATGGATATCCTGCTATTGATAGCCTTGCTGGTGCAATTGGYATTTTGGTGGGTGGGACTCTTTGGTGAAGCGAAGCAATTGCAACGACATTTCCAGGCCAATACGGTGAAGAAACGTAATGTGTTATCGATAGTGCGGATGGGAAAAGAGCTGATGCGACGACGAGACAGATACCCAATGTCAGCCGATGACCTACTCCATGCTGCCAGGAAGCTGGCTGARTTATCACTCATTTACGGCTGCTGGGGGTATGGATATCCTGCTATTGATAGCCTTGCTGGTGCAATTGGTATTTTGGTGGGTGGGACTCTTTGGTGAAGCGAAGCAATTGCAACGACATTTCCAGGCCAATACGGTGAAGAAACGTAATGTGTTATCGATAGTGCGGATGGGAAAAGAGCTGATGCGACGACGAGACAGATACCCAATGTCAGCCGATGACCTACTCCATGCTGCCAGGAAGCTGGCTGAATTATCACTCATTTACGGCTGCTGGGGGTATGAATTATGAGGGGATCCTACAGTGCTGGGCGTACACAAAGCCAGCCAGAGGGACGCAGTAAACTGCGCCCCTGCTGGCGGCGTTATGTGATTAGGATATAGTCGAGAATCTGCAGTAAATGAAAAATCCAGAAATAAAATCACTGTTTAAATATAAGCCGTTAAATCAATACACTTTGGATATTATCGCAAATAATAGAATTTATTATCCGAAGCCAGAGTCATTTAATGATCCATTTGATACACAATGCTCTTTTAAGAACTCGTCGGCAATAGTCCAATCTAAAGATCTGAATAAAATCAAAAAGGCTTTTCCTAACGAAGTTTCAAATGAGATTCTTGCATACACAAGAAAAGATTTAACCGCTGAAATTGATTCCTTTAAAGACGAGATTAAAGATTTTGGTATTCTATCTTTGGCTGAAGATGAAAAAGACATTCTAATGTGGTCTCACTATGCCGATGATCATAAGGGAGTTTGTATTGAGTTAGAGCGAACCGATTCAAATGAATTAGGCGATCCAAAAGCAACCAGAAAGGTAGCATATACGAAAAGTTATCCTTCAATGAACGTTAAATCGTTACTTTCAAAAGATGGTCATGATAACTCTCTGATGCGTGTTTTATATACTAAATCTGAGCATTGGAGTTATGAAAGAGAGTGGAGAAATTTTCAGTCTGATGGCGGTAAAGTATATCCGATCCCTGGAAAAATATTATCGATAACTTTTGGGGCTCGTGCATCTGAGATGGATATAGATATTGTAAAAAAACTTGTTGGTAATTCAATTCCTTTGTTTCACGCACAGCTTAAAGAAAATGAATTCGGCATCAAGCTTAAAAAAATCACATAACAAGCGCATAAACTCGGATTCGTACTGCTGTGGCGTTTTTTTGCTGATCCGCTCCGCGGGCAAAAACCACCCCAGCAGCACTCACTGGTTATGCGGGCGTTATGTGAGAACGATTGTAGTGGTCAACTAAAATTGGCCACGGTTTTGTATTCAAGCCAATATCTTCGCTCTGACTCATTGGGTGTCAGCCCACCGTTATATTGATGTGGTCTCAGCTGACTGTAATACCCCGTCACATATCGCGAAATTTCACTCTTAGCCTCACCGATATCCCGATAGCCGGTCATCGGTATCCATTCTGTTTTTAAGCTTCTAAAGAAGCGCTCCATCGGGCTGTTGTCCCAGCAGTTTCCTCGTCGACTNACCGTTATATTGATGTGGTCTCAGCTGACTGTAATACCCCGTCACATATCGCGAAATTTCACTCTTAGCCTCACCGATATCCCGATAGCCGGTCATCGGTATCCATTCTGTTTTTAAGCTTCTAAAGAAGCGCTCCATCGGGCTGTTGTCCCAGCAGTTTCCTCGTCGACTCATGCTCTGCTTAATATGATAGCGCCAGAGCTGTTGGCGGAAGCGGCGGCTGGTATAGTGGCTTCCTTGGTCACTATGAAACATTAGGYCTTTCGGCCTTCCTCGCGCCTCAAAGGCCATGGTTAGTGCCTTGCTTGTTAGCGCACTATCGGGCGAAAATGACATCGCCCACCCCACMGGTTTWCGTGCAAACAAGTCCAGAACAACGGCAAGGTAAGCCCATCGTTTTCCTGTCCACACATAGGTCACATCGCCACACCACACTTGATTGGGAGCCGTCACAGCAAACTGGCGGTCAAGGAGATTAGGGATGGCGACATGCTCCTTGTCTGCCTTTTTGTAGCGATGTTGCGGCACCTGGCAGCTCACTAGCCCCAGCTTCTTCATCAGCCTTGTGGCACGATAGCGCGTC
>NZ_JAKEVJ010000080.1:0-17896 GCF_022398425.1 Shewanella sp. Isolate7
AAAGGGCTGACGAAAAATGACTCACAGTTAGCCATGCTATTCACCTTGGCGAACCTGTTTAAAGTAGACCAGATGTTACGACGACAGCCAAGATCTGTCTGAAATCCGGGAACAGCCTGGAATTAGGTCGAAATTCGGCGTAAAACGGCAGTATGTTGGCCAAAATTGAACACTTAGCGTTCAAAAATCAGGCGGGCCGCTCAAAACCTCGCTCGATACCTAAATTGCAGGACTTGTTCGCAGTTTCCTAAGGTTTTCACCAACTGCTTGTGATTCAAGATGGGGAAAGGTGGCCTGGATTGATTGGTGACGTACCAGCCGGGGAATACGAGTACTGGCATGGCATTGACCTTGACTCCGCTGGCCTTGGTGAGCCAGTTGCCGACCCATTTGGCTTGTCTGCTGGCCTGTTCTATCGGCTTGGTCTCTTGCCAAGAGGGGAAGCATAAGCGGTTGTCTTTGGTACGCTTGTGGCGGCCTTTGGTTTCTATGGCAAATACACCATTTTTACCTATGGCGAGGTGGTCGATATAAAAGCTCTCTGCCTGCACATCATGGAAGACTTGGTAGCCCAGTGCCTGTAATCCGATAAGCTCGTTGGCGGTAGCGATTTCGGCGGTATGACCCAGACGTAATTTGGTCAGTTGCGTGAAGGCTTTCCAGGTTTTGCAGCCGCTATAAATCAGGCCTATGACTATGGTAAAGATGAATAGCCAGGGGACATCTTCTTGAATGATATGGGCTCTGAGGCTGTCGGTGGCGAAGGGAAAGGCAACAACCATGACGGCAATAACCAAGGCGCCGATAACATCCATCTGTAGATCTTGAATCTGTTGCTGTAAGCCGTAGGCGGGAATGCGAATGAGTTGGTCGCGATCGACGGGTAAATCTAGGGTGAGGTCACGCCGTTTTAGAATTAACCAAGCGACACTCATCACGACAAACATACCCGATAGCAAGACGGCTATTGATATGAGATTGGCGGCCAACTCTGTCATGTTCATCCTTGAAGCAAATGAGAGGGTATATCAGTGATTAAAGAGATAAACCCATGAATATGCGCATAATATACGCTCAACGTGTCTAAAAAGTAACTGGTAATTGGTCTAATTGTGACGTGTTTTTCAATCATGCTGGTTGCGGCCTTTCAGGTGGGATCTGGCTATAAGTTGGGCTCGCGTTCTGTGAGGACACGATCTTCATTGCTGTCGATTCTAAGGTAGACTCGTGAAGAGCAAGCGTAATTAATCAAGGAAGTAGAGGCTATATGCGATTTTCTAATACTAATGATCCCCATGGGCCTGGGTTTATCTATGTGATGCGTGAGCCCGAAAACCTCAATCAGATTAAGATTGGACTCAGCATTGACCCTATACGCCGTGCACGTGACTTGGATACGACTGGCCGCGCTCAGGAGTTGGATGTCTATTTTGCCATGCAGGTTGATGACATGAAGAAAGTTGAGACCATTATCCATAACTACTTTGATCATCTGAGGTATCCGGGCACAGAGTTTTTTATGGTGGTGCACCCGCTGCAAGAGATCGATCTTGGTAATCCTAAATATCTGGATGATGACACCATGGATATCTATCTGGATACCCGGATTGAAGAGATCTGTGACGGCCTCAGCTCAATTGGGATCGAGTGGCATGAGGTTTCGGTTGGGTATCTGCGCCAGAAGCATTTTGAGAGTGAGAATAACGGCGGGGGATTCTGGTAAGTATTTAGCGAGTACTGAGAGACGGATTAGAGACAGTCAAAGCAGAGCAGGCTCATCATTGGCTTGCTCTACTACAAGACATTCGTTACTGGCTTATTCAACCTGTATCCAATCGACCTCTACGCCGGCCTGCTCGAACATATCTTCGCTGACCTTTATCTTATCGCCCCAGCGAGAGAGAAAGTCGTCGCTGGGTTGTGGGCTGTGTACCACCTTTAGGCCGGTTTGGATGATCTTGGCGGCGCAGTTGGGGCAGGGGAAGTGGGTCACCCAGATCTCGCAGCTGCTGAGGTCGCGCTTAGCGTAGAGAATGGCATTTTCCTCGGCGTGCAGCGTCTTAAGCAGCTTCATCTCGCGGTTGTCGGTCTCGGCGCTGTCTGAGATGCCGTGGGGGTAGCCGTTAAAACCGAGCGAGACGATGCGATTGTTTTCGGTGATCACCGCACCTACTTGGGTGGAGGGATCTTTACTCCATGAGGCTACCAGTTCGGCCATCTGTAAAAAACGTGTTGCCCATTTGCTCATCATCTACTTAGCGTCCCTATTCTATATGGCTGAATATATTGGCTTAACCAGAAACAATTCTCTGTAGTGAACAATGATAAATCAAGTAACGTTTAACACAAAGTAAAGTCTGATGGAATGAGTATTTTCACTAATCTTACTCGTCACTTAACTTTGTGGGTAAGTGGGCCGTAAGCACTTGAGTGGGGCTTACAAGCAGCAAACCTTCACGAGCATCCCCTGACAGGTATGAGTGGCTGGTTATTGCTGTGGTCTCACTCACTGGTCACTTTGCTACAGGTATCGGCATTTTCTGGTGTGCAGATTCTGATTGGGGTGAAGACTATCTGTTCGAAGTCCTGGCCACTGACGATTTTATGTAGAGTAAAGATGGCTTGTCTGCCCATCTCATAGGGACTTTGACCGATATTGGTATGGGCAAGATGATCTTGTAGCATCGAAATCTGTTGCGGCGCTGCATCTGAGATAATTACCACGACTTCTTTGTTGTCTAACTTCTCCTTATAGGGAGTTATCATCTCTCTGTACAGGGCTTCATTATGCTGTGACCAGCCGCCGACTGCGATAAAGGAGTCAGCTTTGATGGGTTTGCCTTTTATGACAGATTCCATCTGTTTCACCGCCTGATTGAGTTGATCAAAGTTGGAAAAGGGCTCTCTAGTCTCGGTCCAGCCATTGTCATTATGTAGCCGTTTGCCAGGTGGGTTTTCATAGGTCTTGCCTGATAGTGCACTGCGAACACCCATGATTCTGAGATTTAGATTCGGCGAGTCAGGGCGCCCGGTTTGGATGATAAGGGTTCCGCCACTGGGCCTAAGTTTTTTCAGCTGCTCGCCCAGTGCGACGCCAAAGGCAAAGTTGTCTGTGCCTATATAGGCGCGGCGCAACTCTTGGTGTTCGGCTAACGTTGGACCGTCGAAATCTGAGTCGTAGGTGATCACAGGTATGCCGGCGGCCTTGGCTTTACGCAGGCTATTTTCGGCGAGAAATTTAGACTGGGTGATGGCAACGGCTATACCGTCAATTCCTTGGTCAATCAGCTCTTCTATCACTTTATCTTGCAGGCGCACGTTGGAGATTTCGGGCCCCAGATAAATGCACTCGACGCCTGTAAGTTGGCTGGCAGCATCTTGGCAGCCCAGACCACTCTGATCGAAGAACGCACCATAAAATTTGGGTACCACTGCAAACTTAAGGTCCTTGGCACTAACAGGAAAGGTGGCCATTAAGATCAGTGAGGTGAATGCTATGAATAACCGAGTCACGTTAGCCCCTCAAATAAATGAAACTAGGAGTTAAAGGGAGTTCTTACACTTTGACAATTTAATTTAGCAGAGCATTAGATGTAAAGATATGCGTAATATCAATGATTGTAATGAGTAAGCTCCCACTGGGCTTGATAGCCCCTGTGAGGCTGCACGCCTTAGGCAAGGCGCGTAACAGGCTGGCTAATAGGTTTAGGCTAACTTAAATTTATTTATCATGGCGCTGAGTTGCTGATTGGCGGCCGATAGGCTTTGGGTGCTTTCGAGGGTATATTGGCCATTTTGCAGCAGAGCCTGTGCCATCGCCTCTATGTTATGGATGTTTTGGCTTATTTTGGCGGTCACCATACTTTGCTCTTCTGAGGCGCTGGCAATTTGGCTACCCAAGTCGTTTATTTCGGCGATAGTGTGGGTATCAGCTCTTAAGGTCGAGAGGACCTGTTCAATCTGTGTGGTGCAGGATTGAGTGCGAGAAGCGAGCGTACCTCATCAGCCACTCCGGCACCCCCCCGTCCTTGTTCGCCGGCCCGCGCCGCTTCGATGGCGGCATTGAGTGCTAAGTTAATATGCTGATAAAGATGAATTAATTGGCGTGTGCCAACAATCTTAAGTAGCGTGTTTCTTTGATTGCGGGCTGTGGCGATAAAAAAGGAAGCCTGAACTTCCTTTTTGCAACGCCGCAGTGCATGCGACAATTTACTTGTAGAAGGCTTCGACTGTGCCTTTGACTGTCATCAGCAACGGTTGGCCGTGACGGTCCAGGGCCTTAGGGCTAGGAATTTTTACCCAACCTTCACTGATGCAATATTCTTCAACGTTGAAACGCTCTTTGCCGTTTACACGAATGCCTATGTCATTTTCGAAGATCTCGGCTACGTGGTGAGGGCTGCGAGGATTGACGGATAGGCGATCAGGCAGTGCCGGTAGTGATTTAGTGTCAGTCATAGTAGTTATCTTTAGTGAATAATTCGTGCGCTATTGTAGGCAATAGTGGTTGTGGGCTCAAGATGTATAGGACAGCCGTGCTTGTCGCTTAAGTTTTCAGGTTGAGTTTTTATCTGGGGACTGGAAAAATGGCCTACCTGCTTACCCGTCTTGGTCTAATGACTTAAGGATACTGCCGCAATGAATGAAGCGATTTCCATTGCATTACCCTCGCTGATCCATCGGATTGGTCGGGAAGCGGTGACTCTTGCGCAGTCCTTAGCAGGCGAATTTGCCTGCAGCCTTAAACGGGTGCGTCGCTCGCGTAACTGGCTGTTGACGGGTGGGGCCGTGGACGTGCAATCTTTTACTCTGGCCCTCAAGGCGCATCATCCAGAGGCGGCCCGATATCTTATCGCTAAGCTTGAAGCCGGACTGGCACTACATGCCGATAAGCTGGAGCCCTTGGAGGTGAAGTTGGTACGCCTGATCCGTGAGACGCCGGGTATTACCCTGGGAGAGCTGGTAGAGCAGACCCAGTGTACGCTCATTCAGGCACGCCAGGCCAGGTTCGATGCCGACAGTTAGGGAAGGTGCGAATAAGTCCCGTGCTTGCTCTGCGTGTGCTTAAAGTGGATAGATGCTAGGCACAGTTTGCAGCGAATGGCCCTAGTCCTTCGCAAGAACTGTAACGCAGCAAATACCGCTGTAAGCCTCGCCCTGCGGGGCTTTGATAGCAACACCATTTCGGCGTTATTCAACTTCAGCAGGCCTCGGCATGCTCTCAGTTGAATGCCTTGAACTGTCGCTGCTATCAAAGCCAGAGCTGTGCGACGATTTGTTCGCACCTTCCTTAGGCAATGCTTTCTATAGGAGTAATGACCTGATTCTCTTTTACACTAACGTTTGTTCGATGCTTGAGTATGATAGATTGATGGGCGCTCAATGGTTAGGAGGCAAGGTGGATGTGTGGCCGACTCAATGTGATTAGCGATCCCCTGTGCGACTGGGTGTCGGGTCAGCTGGGGATCAAGTTTCACAGCGAGACCAATAGGGATCTCAGGCCCACCCAGCGGGTGGCAACTCTAGCATCCGATGGCATGGCTCTAAACCAGGTCGATGCCAGTTGGGGGATAAAACCCGATTGGGCCAAACGCCTGCTGATCAACGCGCAGGCCGAGACGGTCAGAGAGAAACCTACCTTCGCCCAGGCGTTTGCTCATCACAGGGTTGTGGTGCCCTGTAGCGGCTGGTATGAGTGGCAACAGGCGAATGCTGTTAAACAGAAATATCTGTTTCAGAGGCGTGACGGGCAACCCATGTTGATGGCGGGGATAGTCTATCCTCAGCTTGATGGTGGTCATGCCCTGGTGACCCTGACCACTCAGCCGATTGCCAGCTGTGCCCCCTACCATCACCGCATGCCGCTGCTTGTCGAGCCGCAGGCGCTGGACTTCTGGTTTGGCGCTGCGCCCCACGAGCTGGATGCACTGCTGACCTCACCAAACATCCCCTTGTCTATCACCAGCTGTTAGCGGCTGTGAGGCCTATCTCCAGCGCCTGGGGAATTAATGCGCCATCGGGGCGCGGGTTTGCTTCTGGCTGGGTCGGAGGATTATCTGTGTGTTCCTGGGTGTGTGCCAGCGAGGTTTGTTGCCACTTCATCATCACTTTGGCTAATGCCCCCTTGTGGGAGAGAGTGTCGATGGCCTGATTGATGGCGCTGACCAGTGGCAAATGGTTTGCCTGCTTACTGAACATGAAGTGGATCTGGTTGCTGTCGACCAAGAGACTGAGTGGCGAGAGCACCACGCCATGGGATTGATTGGCCGTATAAGGCAGGGCCATGGCATCGCCAATCAGGATGTCGCCTCTGTCATAGGCCAGCATCTGGATCGATTGGTTAGTGTTTGGACTGAGTACCAGCAGGCCTTGATGTGACAAGGCGTCTTTTGAGGCCTGGTAGTCGGGGCCATACCAGCCGTAGAAGGGTGCCAATAATTTAAGTTGTTGGCTAAAGATATCTTGCCACTTTTCGACGTTGATCTGTTCGGCTCTCTCCGCCTTTACGAAGAGTTTGACCTCTTCACTACGATAGCTATTTGAAAAGTAAGCGTAGTTGGCTCTTTCATCGGTATAGCTGGCACCCATTATGATGTCTAGCATGCCGGTTTGTAACATCTGGTGGGCGCGTTTGGCTAGCATCTTGATGAAGTTGAGGCGACAACCCAGCTGCCGAGCGATCAAGGAGAGCATCTCGACATCCAGGCCGAGTACCTCGCCCTGTGGAGCTGTCCAGGAGTAGGGCGCCCAGTCGTTGAAATCGACGTTTAATGGCGTTGGACATAGGGAGGCGTCGGCTTGCGCCCAGGCTTGCCAAGGCGGGGTTAACAGCAATATGAGTAAGAGTATTTTTCTGTTCACGCTATTTTTGTTCGCACTGTTTTTATTCAGACTATTTTTGTTCGAACTACTTCTGTTTGTACTATGGCCTGTCAGGTTGTCGGACGTTTGGTTAATCACTGTGGTTACTGGCGCTCGCGTGATTCGATGCCATCAAGTTAGTGCCTGGGCAAAGGGTGAGCCGCCTCTGTAAGCCTAGTCTTTGCATTTAGCTTCTTCCAGCCAGAGCCTTTAGCTGGGGCTCAGAGGCTTTCTTATGATCCTGGTCAATATGGCGCCTATGAGTGCTTAGTATATTAGTTAGGTTTAATGCTTTGCGATGCAGGTATGGGGATAAGGCCGCTATGGGAGAACTGACGGATGCCAAGCTTATTCGGCTGTTAAAGACCTGTATCTTTATCGGGCTTTGCCTGATCGCGCTCGGGATCTATCTGCATAACTTTAGCGACACCATGGAGGCCATGGGGGTGACGGGTATTATCATCAGCGCCGTCTGTGTGGCCTTCGGTATGGTGTTATCGCTACCCACCAAGATGTATCTCACCTTTATCCTGGTAAAGCGTGAGACCGACAGGCAGGATGATTGAGTCGGATTAGCTATTGTATTGGTACAAGCTGACTGTACTTAGGGCCATGGCCAGCTAACGGCCGATTCTTATCTATAGTTAGCAAATGCTGAATTAAAACTCAGTTTTTAACACAAGGTTAAGGTTTTGAAAGGCAAGGTAATTTATACTAGACTCAAATAGGCCTGCCGAGCAGGCCTTCTTTTTAATCTGGATGACTATAAACGTATCGCTGTTATGTATAGAGACGATCTTCAGGAAGCTAACCTGACCTCCGCTAAGTACAAGAAGAGCATGCTCTATTCCTTGCTGCTCCTGTTGTTCCTGTCTGCCGTGTTGGCGATTGTCTACCTGACGTCCAGCAACAATATCGCCAAACAGCGGGAGATGCGCCAATATGCCGAGCTTGGCAATATGCAGGCAAACCTGCTTGCCGAGCTGAATATCGTGGGAATGGACTTGGCCTATTATGCCCACAGTGAGCTGGCCATCTCGACCCTGCAAGATAAAGACCCTCAGGCCAAGCGTTACCTCATCTCGCTGATGTTCCAGATCGGTAACCTCTACAAACATTATGATCAGATCCGCCTACTCAATGATGAGGGCGATGAGGTGATCCGCATCGATCAACTGCGGGACGACAGCCTTTACCTGGTGCCGGACGAGGCGCTGCAGAATAAGGCGGACAGATATTATTTCCGCGAGCTTGCCGGGCTCAGGCCGCAAGAGATCTATGCCTCGCCATTCGATCTCAATGTCGAGCATGGCGAGGTGGAGCAGCCCTTTAAGCCCACCATACGTTTCGCCACGCCTATCTATGGCCCGGCCGGGGACTTTATCGGTGCAGGAGTGATCAACTATCAGGGTAAAGACCTGTTGCAAATCATCGAAGAGTTGAATGTGCATGAACATGACAAGGCCTATCTGCTTAACGGTAAAGGCTTCTACCTTATGGCAGATCAAGCCGATAAGGAGTGGCGCTTCATGTTCCCCGAGCGTGAGCAGCTTAAGTTTGGTGATGACCACCCAGTGGCTTGGCGCAAGATGCAACAGGCGGAGCTGGGCAAGGTCGTGACGGACGATGGCGAGTATTATTTCAGCCGCTTTCAGCTGGCGCCGGATTCGCTGTTTACCATAGTGAATAAGGAGAGCGCCTATCTGGTTATGTTCGTGCCCGAGAGTAAGATTCTGGCCACCCAGCAGAATCTTAACAACAGCGCGCTGATCGCCTTCTTGTTGGTGTCACCCATGTTTGTCTTTCTGGCCTACAAACTGGCCAGCTCTCAGGTCGAGCAGCAGCGTCTGTTTAGTCAGCTGACCTTCGATGCCCGTCACGATGCCCTGACTGGCCTGTATAATCGCAGCGCCATCATAGAGTATCTGGGCAAGAACATCAGCCAAAGTCGACGTCAAAAGTCCGATCTGGCGGTGAGCTTTATCGATGTGAACGATCTGAAGAAGACCAATGATCTGCATGGTCATGAGGCGGGAGACGATCTGCTCAGGGGCGTGGCCGAGGTGATCAACATGTCGATCCGCAACGGAGACTTTGCCGCACGTATCGGCGGCGATGAGTTTCTGATCGTCTTTGTGGGCTGTGACGGTAGATGTGCCAACGATATCATGGAGCGAATTCAAGCCGCTTATGGGGTGATGGGACTGGGTAAGACAGGTAAGGCCTGGAGCCTGAGCTTTGGCTGTACTCAGCTGCTGCACGAGACCGACAATGTGGATAGTATCATAGAGCGTGCCGACAGCCTGATGTATGAACACAAGATGGGGCAGAAGAATCAGCAGATGCCCTAGATGGGTCTAAAGGCGGCGCTTAGGCGCCGCCTTTGGCATTAATTCCGGCCATTTGGCCTTTTTCGGTAATTAACCCAAGACTAATGGGGTAAAAACACCGATAATTCCCCTCAATTGTTTCATTCTCAAAAATAGCCTGTTGGGCCTCAGGGCGTTGCAGCGCAGTGGAAAGCACCCCATGGAAATCAAAGTAAATTTTCTCGATAACCTCAGACTCGAAGCCAAGTTCGACGACTTTACCGTTACCGCCGATCAGCCGATCCGTTACAAGGGTGATGGCTCGGCGCCTAGTCCCTTTGATTACTTCCTGGCATCGTCTGCCCTGTGTGCCGCCTATTTCGTTAAGGTCTACTGCAAGGCCCGTGATATTCCCACCGACAACATCCGCCTGTCGCAGAACAATATTGTCGACCCAGAGGATCGCTACAACCAGATCTTCCAGATCCAGGTAGAGCTGCCCGACGACATCTCGGACAAAGATCGCGAAGGGATCCTGCGCTCCATCGACCGTTGTACGGTTAAGAAGGTGGTGCAGACCGGCCCCGAGTTTAAGATTGAGACGGTGGAAAACTTAGACGCCGATGCCAACGCCATGTTGATGGGCCAGCCTGATGGTGACACCAGCACCTATATTCTGGGTAAAGATCTGCCGCTGGAACAGACCATCGCCAACATGACTGGCCTGTTAGCCGATCTGGGAATGAAGATAGAGATCTCCTCCTGGCGTAACATAGTGCCTAACGTCTGGTCGCTGCATATCCGTGATGCGGCCTCGCCTATGTGCTTCACCAATGGCAAGGGCGCGAGCAAGGAGAGTGCCCTCTGCTCGGCCCTGGGTGAGTTTATCGAGCGTCTGAACTGTAACTTCTTCTACAACGATCAGTTCTTCGGCCTGGATATCGCCAATAGTGATTTTGTTCACTACCCTAACGAAAAGTGGTTTGCCCTGACCGATGACGACTCGCTGCCAGAAGGGATGCTGGACGACTACAGCCTGGCCATCTACAACCCAGATGGCGAGCTGTGCGGCTCACACCTGATCGACACTAACTCGGGCAATATCGAGCGCGGTATCTGCACCATTCCTTACAAGCGTCGCTCCGATGGCGAGACAGTCTATTTCCCCTCGAACCTGATCGAGAACCTGTTTTTAAGCAACGGTATGAGTGCGGGCAACAACCTGCAGGAGGCCGAGGTGCAGTGTCTGTCGGAGATCTTCGAGCGTGCGGTAAAGCGTCAGATCATCGAGCAAGAGATAGTGCTGCCGGATGTGCCCATGTCTGTGCTGGAGAAGTACCCCAGCATTCTGGCCGGTATCAAGGGGCTTGAGGAGCAAGGCTTCCCCGTGGTGGTGAGAGACGCATCCCTCGGTGGGCAGTTCCCCGTGATGTGTGTGACCCTGATGAACCCTAAGACGGGCGGCGTGTTCGCCTCTTTCGGCGCGCACCCAAGCTTCGAGGTGGCACTGGAGCGCAGCCTGACAGAGCTGCTACAGGGCCGCAGCTTCGAGGGACTCAACGATGTGCCTAAGCCGACCTTCAACAGTATGGCGGTGAGCGAGCCGGAAAACTTCGTCGAGCACTTTATCGACTCGACCGGGGTGATCTCCTGGCGCTTCTTCAGCAACAAGGCGGATTATGCGTTCTGTGAGTGGGACTTCTCCGGCAGTAACGAGGAGGAGGCCAAGGGGCTGTTCGGCATTCTGGAAACCCTAGGTAAGGAGGTCTATGTCGCCGAGTTCGAAGAGCTGGGGGCATCGGCCTGTCGTATCCTGGTGCCTGATTATTCTGAGGTTTATCCGGTCGACGATCTCATCTGGGATAACACCAACAAGGCGCTGGACTACCGCGAAGATATCCTCAACCTGCATCGCCTGAGCGACGATGAACTGGCCGATCTGGTCAATCGTCTGGAAGAGAGCCAACTGGATAACTACACGGATATCCGTACCCTAATCGGTATCGTGTTCGATGAAAACACCGTCTGGGGACAGCTAACCATTATCGAGCTGAAGATCCTCATCTATCTGGCCCTGGGCGCTCACGAAGAGGCGCTGGAGCTGGTGGAAGACTTCCAGCAGTTCAACGACAACACTGTGGAGCGCGGCCTCTTCTATCAGGCGATGAACGCCGTACTCGAGGTGACCTTAGATGAAGATCTTGAACTCGAGCACTTCATTCATAACTTCACCCGTATGTTTGGACAGGATGTGATGGAGCAGGTGGTAGGTTCAGTGAAAGGCGAGATTCGTTTCTCTGGCTTGACCGAGACCAGCATGGCGCTGGAAGGCATAGAGCCGCACCTGCGTCTGATCGAGAGCTACAAGAAGCTGCATCAGGCCCGTAAGCTTAAGAGCGAACGGTGAGATACAGACAGTGAGTTACAGATAGTGAGCTAAAAAAGCGAGCCTTGGTGCTCGCTTTTTTGTGCTTGCTGTTTGGTGCTCGCTTTTGGGGGGCGGTTAGTCGAGCGGCTAGCCGTTTGCCTTGGCGCAGGCGGCCGTCTTTTGTTGCTGTACTTCGGGGCGCTTGTCCTGCATCGCCTTGAGGATCAACTCGTTACAACGCTTCTGCGCCCGTTGCTGCTCGGAGCGTGAACTTGGCTCGCCTATGTGGGCGATCATAGGTTTAAAGCTGAGAGCGGCGTTACAGTACATGGTCGACAGGCGCCTGCCGTGCTGATTGAGATCGTCACGCTCTGAGAGCTGCTGACACAGACTGGCGAACATGTGCTTGGCCTTGCGGGTGCAGTAGGCATATTGGGTGACATCCTGTTTGATGTCGGCGCAGACGCTGTTATCTCGGATTCGCCACAGCTGATGCTGAAAGCCGATAGGGGTGTCTTCATACACCAGGCGCTGGCTGACGACACGGGTGTTGGCGGCATCTTCATAGCTGGCGACAATGTTGCTGCTGACCATTTCCAGATAGGCGGCAAACAGCTGGGAGATAGGGTCCATGACTCGTCCTTAAGTGGTTAGCCTTAGCCATTTCCCTGCTAAAGGCTTTTGTTATGCCCCGCTAAGGGCTTTGTTATGCCCTGCTAAGGGCTTTTGTTTTGTCTATTTATTAAATGTTTGGCCTATAAATTAGGCGGCGATATTTTACGCGATTTATCGATTAGGTGCTAGTGCCAGTGCCAGTGCCGATGACTGTGTCTATGACAGCGCCTGTGACAGTGACTATGACCGTGCCTGCGTCGAAGGCACAGAGAATTAGGCGAAAAAGCGAATCTCAAGATTCGCCTTTCGGGACAAATATAAGATTAGAGCTTGGGATAAAGTCCGTTTTAATTTGTTCTCGCTAGTTTGCGCTATCGGGCATGTTTTATCTGCTTAATACAGGTGTCAGCATGCTGGTAATCTATAGTGATTGGCGTGATGCCAGCAGGGCTCTGCACAAACAGGGAGGGGAAGCTATTGCCACCTATGGAGCGTGCAAATTGGATTTCGGCCAATAGGGCCTGCTGGGTCGCTTCGTGGCGTAAGTCGGCGTTTAATTTGGCTTCATCCAGCCCCAGATTTTTGGCTAAGTCGATCAACACGGCATCGTCACTCGGGTTACGCGCCTTAAGATAGTAGGCCTCTTGTATGGCGGTTAGCATCTCGGTTTCGGCTTGTTGAGCGCGGGCGGCCAGTATGGCCCTGCAGGCGGGGTAGGTTGCTCGCCTTGGCGTGTTGAGCGCCCAAAACTCATGATTAAACTCTGTGCCTAACAGGGCCTCGATTCTTCGCCAATACGCGGCGATCTGCTGTTGCATAGCTATCGGCATAGGTTGGTCGCTATCTGGCGCGAGCCCGCCAAGCAGATAAACTATCTCAATCTCGCCCGATAGCGCCTGCTCGATTTTCGCCCAGGTGGGCTTGAATCCCCAGCACCAGGAGCACATGGGGTCGTAAACATAATACAGCTTATTCATATCGGGCCGATTCTCTGTCGAAATAGTATGCATACTATCATGGTGCATAGGCATTGAATTGATAACAGCTTATTGAGTGCTGTGATGGCTCTTGTTATGGCGACTCTTTTTACGGCGATCGTGCTTGATGAGTTACCACGACCGCCATATTCGCCCGCAATTATGAAAGCAGTTCTTCCACATAGGGACGAACCGCCTCTACGGAGTCCAATTCGTTAGGGATGGCGATGCTGCGATAGCCGTCGCCCAGGAAGGCGCGATCTACCTCAATCAGTACACCTGTCTCTTCGCCGTTGTCGACGAAGCTCACCTCCAGTTCTCTGGCACCGAAGAAGGAGTGTGACTCGGGCTTAAACTCATATTCCTGATAGCAGGGCAGATGTGAGGCGAACTCGCGAGCATGGATATAACCCGCCTCGATATCCGTCTTGTAGAGGCGATAGCCCGCCTGCTCGATAAGCTCTAACACCGCCAGCTGGGTGGGTGAGGGCAAGATGGTTAGCGGGTCTTGATCGCTGCCGTCGATGCCGTTCTTGATATCCAGGCCGGTCTGTAGCCAGACTTTGCCGATGCGTTGGCCAAAGAGGCGGGTGGCCGGCGTCTCGGGATGCAGATTGAGGTTGAACTGACGTGTGATGGTCTCGCCCGGCGCTATGGTCTGCTTCAGCATCGGCTTCCAGCTCTGCAGCACCATGCTCTTGTGGTATTTTATCTCATCATCGCCGACGCTCTTTTCCGCCTTGGCCTCGGCCATGATGGCAAACTCCAGGCCATTGAGCTCCTGTTCTACCTCACCACCTGTGATCACCACCTCGATGCGAAAGGGCTCTCCTGCGCGCAGTTGCTCATCGAGCAAAATGGTATCGACGCTGGCCTTGCCTATGCCGACACTGGCTAAGATTTTCTTTAACATTTTCTTTCCTTGAAGGTTTATTAGTCGCGCAGACCCTAACATTGTCCGTTTTGCGCTGCAACTGCCAGTGTGTAACGGCATTTTCAACGCCTCAAGCCTGAGCGCCTGAGGGCTATGACGCCAACAAGGTTCACATCCAGCCTGACTCAGGGTAGAGTACGCCACATAGAGTTAGGCCTGGGTGCAGGCGCAAAGATGAGAACTAGAGTCATGAGTGATGATAAAACGGTTATCGATAACCTGGACGATCTTGCCAGCTTTCTGCTGGCGGTGGAAAACGGCGGCCTAGGGCTAGAGGGCGTCGAGGGGGTCGGTATGGCGACCAATAATGCAGATGGCCGCCACTTTGTGGCCGTGTTCGACAAGAACCATAAACTCCTGCATGCCCGCTGGATAACAGATGAAGTGTTCGAGCAGGGTAAAGAGATGGTGCGTCATGGCGTCTCGCGCCACTAAGCAATTGATATAAAAAATGAAGCCCGCGGCATGACACCGCGGGCTTAATTATATGCTTCCCTTAACCCTAGATGAGTATTAGGGGATTATAGCTAAGAGGTGAAACCTAATGCCTTGTTTAGGTATCGATTTAGATACCTAAACAAAATCACAGGCATTTTCTATCGGCCTACCAGATCTTCACGCGTTGATCTTCAGGCAGGTACAGGGCATCACCCGGCTGAACATCGAACGCCTTGTACCAGGCATCGTGGTTACGTGGTGCTAGTGCACGGTAACGTCCTGGAGCATGGGTGCCGCCGCGAAGCTGGTTAAGCATGCTCTGCTCGGTACGCTTTTCTTTCCAAACCTGTGCCCAAGCTAAGAAGAAACGTTGATCGCCTGTCAGACCGTCGATAACGGGAGCTTCTTTACCATTGAGGCTCAGCTTGTACGCGTGATAAGCCATCGCCAGACCACCCACATCACCTATGTTTTCCCCTAGGCTGTTACGGCCATTAACGAAGTTGCCTTCGATAGGCTCATACTTGTTGTACTGGGCGGCTAGTTGATCGGCTTTGGTTTCAAATGCAGCGCGATCGGCATCTGTCCACCAGTTACGTTGGATACCGTTAGCATCAGACTTAGACCCCTGGTCATCGAAACCATGTCCCATTTCGTGGCCTATCACGGCGCCGATACCACCATAGTTAACGGCTGGATCGGCATTAGGGTCGAAAAATGGTGGTTGTAGAATGGCCGCAGGGAACACAATTTCGTTAAACGAGCTGTTGTAGTAAGCATTAACGCGCTGTGGTGTCATGCCCCAACGGTTGCGGTCAGTTTTTTGCAGCTCTTTGGCGATGCTATCTTCGCGGAAGAAGGTTCTTAGATTCTTAATGTTACCCACTAAGTCATTGTTGCTGATGGTCAGGCCATCAAACTCCTGCCAAACATCGGGGTAACCAATTTTAGGGTTGAAAGAGGCTAGTTTTGCATGAGCATTGACTTTGGTTTCTTCACCCATCCAATCTAGGCCGTCGATACGCTGTCCTAAGGCGGTGCGCAGGTTTTTCACCAACTCAGCCATCTGCTGCTTGGATGATTCAGGGAAGTAACGTTTGACGTACACCTTACCTATGGCAAAGCCTAATGACTGGGTACCAGACATCTGCTCAACAGCGCGTTTCCAACGTGGGCGAGGCTCTTGCTGTCCGCTTAATGTCTTGCCATAGAAGTCGAAGTAAGTGGTGTAGATCTCATCCGATAAGAGTTCGGCAATATCACTGACGGCGTGGAATGTCAGGTAATCCTGCCAAACCGTTAACGCTTCATTATTGATCAGCTCGATCATCGCCTTAATAGGTTCAGGCTGAGAGATGTTGAGCTGAGGAACTTTATAACCTGTCTCGGCGAAATAGATGTCCCAGTTAAAGCCTGGATACTCAGTGCTGAGTTGATCGCGCTTGATCTGATTTAAGGTGAGGTCGCGGTTACGACGTTTCTCTCGTGGCCAATGGCCTTCAGCGATTTTGGTTTCTAACGCTAAGATGGCCTCAGCACGAGGGGCTGCATCTTTAATACCAGCAAATTCAAGCATTTTGGTGATGTGGGCTAAGTAAGCATCACGAATCTTGACGAAACGTTCACTGTCTTCCAAATAGTAAGAGCGATCCGGAAGACCCAGGCCACCGGCACCGATAGACATCTCATACTGATCAGGATTGAGGCGGTTAAACCACATGCCACCACCAATAGGCGCGCTGATGCCCTCTAACCAGGCATTACCAAAGACTTTAGTGAGATCATCGGTAGACTTAATAGCGGCAATCTGATCTAAGGTTGGCTGAACCGGAGTGATCCCCAGTTTGTTGATGGTATCGATATCCATGTAAGCCTTGTAGAAGTTAGCAATAAGCTGCTCTTCTGAATTGAGGTCTTTACGACTGGCGATATCATCGATGATCTCTTTTACCTGAGTTTCACTGCGCTCTGCCAAGGCATTAAAGGCGCCAAAGCGGGTTTTATCTGCTGGCATAATGAAGTTGTCATACCAAGTTCCACTGGCATACATGAAGAAATCATCGCCCGGTTTAACATTTAGGTTACGGGCCGTGAGATCGACACCAAAGCTGCCTAATTCGGCTTTTGTCTGAGATGGAATGCTCACTTCAGATGAAGCTGCATTGTTAGAACGGCTATCTTGGTTGCTGCAGCCACCTAGAACTGCTGTGGTTAAGGCAATAGCGATTAGGGACTTTTTCATTGGTGCTCTCTTCCTCACTGAGTTATTTTTTTGATTTTAAAGCTATGGCCATAGAGCTTACCAAGCTGAACAACAAAGTTAAAACGCTTATCGGCGAGACAATTGTAATAAAAAAATACATAGCTTAATGCCTGGTTGGGCGACATAGGGGGGTTAGGCCTGAGTGTCTACGAGAGTGTGCCTTGGCGTGGGTCACAGCCTTAGATGGCAAGATAGGTTAGTGTAAAGAGATGCCCGCAGCGATAGCGTGGCGTTAGGTTTGGATAGTTAGGGTATTGAGAGTAACGAGAGTAAGGAGTTGTTATGCAGGGCGCGGATTATTTCATTAAGGAGCTTGAGTTAGAACAGCATGTCGAAGGGGGCTATTACTGTTCCTCCTACCGGTCACAGGAGGCCTTCGATGACAAGCGCCAGCTATGGACCAGTATTTACTTCCTGCTGCGTACCGGTGAGGTGTCTCACTTTCATCGATTGACCGCCGACGAGATGTGGTATTTCCATGGCGGTGAGCCGTTGACCATCTATATGATCGATGAGGTGGGCGAGTTGACCACGGCTCAGCTGGGGCTAGATATTGCCGCCGGTCAACGACCACAATTTCTGGTGCCTAAGGGCTGTATCTTCGGCTCTGCGATGAACAATCCGGGTTTCTCACTGGTGGGCTGCATGGTATCGCCAGGCTTTACCTTCGAGGATTTCGAGCTGTTCGACCGCCAGACCCTGCTGAATGCCTATCCCCAGCATAGGGCGATCATCGAGCGTCTGACCCGCTAATCCTGTGGGCTGTTTCGTGATTGAATAAAAAAAGCGCGACCCTAGCGGGCCGCGCCTTATCTCATCTAGCGAGTGACTACTTGCTCAGCCACTGGGCAATATAGTCCTTTAGATCCACCATGGCGGCGTTTGATCTGATCCAGTAATAGTGGACACTTTGCTAAGCACTATTTTTTAATTCAAAGTTCTCTGGACTCAAATACCCAAGAGCACTATGCCGTCTGGTCCGATTATAATCAACCTCAATATACTCAAATACCGCTTGTCTCATTTGATCACGCATCATGAGCGGCTCGTCTTGCAGTGCTTCAACCTTTAATGTGTGGAAGAAGCTTTCCACGCAAGCATTATCCCAGCAATTCCCTTTACGGCTCATGC
>NZ_JAKEVJ010000081.1:0-17160 GCF_022398425.1 Shewanella sp. Isolate7
GGGCTGACGAAAAATGACTCACAGTTAGCCATGCTATTCACCTTGGCGAACCTGTTTAAAGTAGACCAGATGTTACGACGACAGCCAAGATCTGTCTGAAATCCGGGAACAGCCTGGAATTAGGTCGAAATTCGGCGTAAAACGGCAGTATGTTGGCCAAAATTGAACACTTAGCGTTCAAAAATCAGGCGGGCCGCTCAAAACCTCGCTCGATACCTAAATTGCAGGACTTGTTCGCAGTTTCCCTAAAGACGGGGTTATGTAGAATTTTCGGCGGCGACGCCAGATCGGCCTCGCCACCTAGAATTGATTAAATAGGGTCTTGGTGAATCAACACTTCCACATGTTCAAACAGGCTTCTTACCCTTGCCTCCGCAGCATCAGCAATGGCATGAGCTTCCACCAGCGGCAGGTTACCATCAAGCTCCAGATGACACTGCACAAAGGTGGTCTTGCCCGAGGTGCGAGTACGCAGATCATGAAAGCCATTGATGCGGGGATCTTTCTCTATCGCCTGCACTATCTTGAGCTTGGTATCGGCATCCAACTCCCGGTCCAGCAGCGACTGCGCCGAGCGATAGCCTAGGTCCACCGCCTGCTGACCGATGAACAGGGCAATCAAGATGGCGAACAGGCCGTCGGCCCACCACCAGCCAATCTGCGACAGGACAAGCGCCAGCAGCACGGCGCTGTTAAGAAACAGATCCGACTTATAATGCAGGGCATCGGCTTCCACTATGGTGCTCGAGGTCTTGGCCAGCGCTCGACGTTGCAGCAACACCAAAGCCAAGGTCAGCACAATGGCGATCACCGACACGACCACACCCACCATGGCGTGGTTGACCGGGGTTGGGTTGATCAGCCTGTCACTGCCATGTAGCAAGAGCAGCAGTGCCGAGCCAAGAATGAAGGCCGACTGCGCCAGGGCTGCCAGGGGCTCGGCCTTACCATGACCGTATCTATGGTCTTGATCCGCGGGCACTATGGCATAGCGAATGGCGATGAAGTTGACTATGGATGCCAGGGCGTCGGCGAAGGAGTCGGTGAGGGATGCCAGCATACTGGCGGAGCCTGAATAGAACCAGGCCGCCAGTTTGATCACTATCAGGGTAAGCGCGGTCGCCACAGCGGCGCGGCTGGCCAGCTTTACCCAAAAATCGTATTGGGAAGTGTCGGTCATAGGGTCATATTACAGCTAATAATTAGCAGGGGAAGAATATGACCCATTGTAACTTAGTTATGCCCTATCGGCGATCACCTTTACGTCCACCGCGCTTGGCGAAATTCTCTTTAAATTTCGCCTGCTGTTCAGGTGTAAGCAGTTGATAGATTTCATGTTGCATCTTCATGCGCTCTACTGCGGCCTGGGCCCTGAGCTCGCTGCGCTGCGCCATCATGGACTTAAGATCGGCCTCGTTGAAGCTGTCTGAGGTGATCATATCCAGCATCTGCTGCTTATGCGCCGCGCGTATCTCATCCGAAGGTCGCTTGGCCTGCATCGCCTCACGGTGAGCCTGCATCAACTCCTTCATCTGGCTACGCTGTGCATCGGTGAGATCCAAACCACGAAACATCTTATGCATCTCGTTATGGTAACCTCTGTGATCACCTCGCATCTCATGACGACAACCGCCATCGTCTGGGCCCGCCGCATACACAGCCGGTGCTAACAGGGCCGCACTGGTCATTAACGCCAATAATCCTGATTTTAGGGTCATCTTATTCATAATCTGCCTCTTACGCTTATTGCGGATAGTTAGTTCGCTCTGGGAGGAGCTTCGACACTAACAGTGTACGCCCCCCTATGTAATGCAGGGTTTTCCTAAGGTAAACCTCTGTAAAGTTTGCCCAAAGAGTGAGAATCTGCTGTCCATCACGCCTTTACCTAGACTTACATTCTTAGACTGCAATTGACATCTAAAAGGGTATACTCAAGCTGTTATAGGTGTAGAGAGACGTACCATGAGCCAAATTCTGTTAATCGATGACGATCTAGGGCTAGCGGAACTGCTAGCACAACTGCTTGAACTTGAAGGGTTTAATCTAACCCTGGCCCACGATGGCGCAGCCGGACTCGCCCTGGCGCTGGAGCAGCAGTTCGATCTCATCCTGCTCGATGTCATGTTGCCCAAGCTCAACGGCTTCGAGGTACTCAAGGCGTTGCGGGCCAAGAAACAGACCCCGGTGCTCATGCTTACCGCCCGCGGCGACGAGATAGACAGGGTCGTGGGCCTCGAAATCGGCGCCGACGACTACCTGCCCAAGCCCTTCAACGACAGGGAACTGGTGGCACGTATCAAGGCGATCATTCGTCGCACCGGCCATCAGGTCGACGATCAGCAGCCCGGCATACTGGAGTTTGCCGACATCAAGCTGGACCCCAGCCGTCAGGAAGTGGTCTGCCAGGATCAACTGCTGATCCTCACGGGCACCGAATTTAGCCTGCTCTACCATATGATCCAGCACAGCGGCGAGGTGCTGAGCAAAGACAACCTCAGCGAGAATGTGCTGGGCAAGAAGCTAATGCCCTTCGATCGCAGCCTGGATATGCACCTGTCTAACTTACGTAAGAAGCTGCCGGAACGCACCGACGGGCGCCCCAGGGTCAAGACCCTCAGAGGCAAGGGCTATATCTGGCTAACCTGATGAAAATTAGCAGTCTTCCCAATCGTATCTTCATCAAGCTGCTGCTGAGTTTCTGGCTCTGTAGCAGCCTGATCATCGCCATCGTCGGCCTGCTGCCGCTTCTGCAGCAGAATCACGATCAGGCCCCTATTCCGCCCGACCTGCAGGGGCTGCTCGAACGAGTCGTTGAACACCTACAGGAACACCCCGAACTGCTGACCACCAAGCGCGACAAGCGCTGGCACAGACTCAAGGAGATGGGCAACAAGCCGGTGCGCTTCTATGTGGCGGACGAACAGGGCCAACTGATCAACAACCAGCGGGTCTCACGGGGCATACGGCGCTTCATGCTGATGGCCGACGAGGCGGGACACCCCATCAGCCATCAGTTTAAGAGCGAGTTGCTGTTTGGCCCCGAACCTTTCGAGATCAAGGGTAAACGCTACACCCTCTATGGGCGTCTCGCCGAGATGCACCCCAGGCCCTGGTTCTTCTTCTTCGCCGAAAACATCGCACTCACCCTGACCCTGGCTATCTTACTCTCGGGCCTGCTGTGTGGCCTGCTGGCCTGGCACCTGGGCAAACCCCTGCGCGCCCTCAAACAGAGCGCCGAGGCGGTCGCCAGCGGCGATCTCAGCCACAGGGCCGATGCCAGCACCACGGCGCGTAAAGATGAGATTGGCCAATTAGCGCAATCCTTCAACGCCATGGCCGATGCCATCGAGTCCATGGTCAACAGTCAGCAGCGCCTGATCAGCGACATCTCCCACGAACTCAGGACGCCGCTGACCCGGCTACAGCTCGCCCTCGCCCTCACCCGCAAGAAGGGCCAGACCTCGACCGAGATAGAGCGTATCGGCTATGAGGCGGAGCAACTGGAGGCGATGATCGCCGAGCTGCTGGAGCTGTCGCGGGTGAAGCTGGATATTCACGAGCACAAGCATAAGTTGTCGTTGGCCGAGACCCTGGGACAGGTTTTAGACGACGCCGAGTTCGAGGCGGAGCAGCAACAGAAATCTCTGCTGATCGACATAGACGACAGCCTGATGCTGATGCTCAATCCCCGCCCTCTCGCCAGGGCGGTGGAGAACCTGCTGCGTAACGCCATCCGCTACGCCGAGCGGGAAGTCAGCATACGTGCCTACGCCGAGCCCGAGCGGGTGATCCTCAGCATCAGGGATGATGGTCCAGGCATAGAGAATGAGGCGGATCTGCAGGCGATCTTCGAGCCCTTCTATCGCCCGCAATCGGCGCGAGAGAGGGAATCCGGCGGCTGGGGACTGGGACTGGCGATCGCCAAGGCAGCCATACAGGCCCACCAGGGGCAGATAGTGGCCCACAACGCGGCCCCTCACGGACTCGAAGTGATTATCAGGCTGCCGCGTTAGTTTGCTGCGGCTCTCTCTGCGCTAGCCAGACTGAAAAGGTTTGCTTGGTGGGAATGCGTCTGTCTGAGTGTCCCATCAGCTGGGCCATCGCATAACTAAATTGATAGTAGGTTTGCACGTCGTCACAGCACTTAAGGCCATCATCGCTATTGATCATGGTGCCGCGAATATAGTTTTTAAGCAGTTCGTAGCGATCAAAGCCAGGACGATCGCCAACGGCTGAGATCATGCCCTGATTCCACTGACAATATTGTGCAAATAGATCATTAAATCTATCGCGATACACCTCTGAGGCCTGCTGCAATAACTCTTGATTGGGCATCATGTGCTCTATCACGAAGCGCTTTTGCGCCAAAACATCATACAAACGCTGACAGTGATGGAACAGATAGCATTCAAAGGGATCGGTATCGCCTTGCTGTTCACTCTCGGCCGCATTGAGCCAACCTTGGTATTGGGCACAGGCAACCGCCACCACCAAGTCTGCCTCTGTGGTGAAATGATTATAGATGGTTCCCTTAGAGATCTGGCTGGCCGCAACGAGATGAGAACGGCACAGGTCGAAACTCTGATGCCCCCTAAGGCAGCGCTGCGCCACCTCAACAAGATAATCTGTTCTTTGCTCCCAGCTACTCATATCGACCTCATCACACTTTACGAAACATCTTAATTGCAACTTCACAATCAAACGATAACAGTGTTCTCTAACCAGGGATATTGAGTAATACTGATACCACTATGAACAAAGCCAATAGCCCATGTTAAAGATCGAATTGCTAGAGAGCTTCATCGCCGTCGCGGAATCGGGCAACCTGTCGAAAGCCGCCGACAAGATCTGCCGCACCCAGTCGGCGCTCAGCCTGCAAATCAAGAAGCTCGAGGAGAGCGTGGGGCAGGAGCTGTTGATCAGAGACAACAAGGGCGTCACACTCACCGAGTCCGGTGAGACCCTGCTGAACTACGCCTACAAGATGTTGCAGCTCAACTCGCAGGCGCTGGATGATCTCAAGGAGTGTCAGAACCGCGAAATCATCCGCCTGGGTGTGCCGACCGACTATATCAAACGTTATCTAGGCAGTTGCCTGCTGGAGTTTATTCGCGAATTTACCTGTATCGAGCTGGTGATCGACACAGATGTCAGCGGCAACCTGTATAAGCGACTGCAGCAGGGAGAGTTCGACCTTATCGTCGCGACTCACTGGCAGCCACCGGCCAACGGTGAATTGCTGTTTGAACGCAATTTTCATTGGGTTGCTGCTAAAGAGGGGAACGCCCACAAACGCGAAACCATTCCCATGGCGCTCTACCCGGAAAACTGTCCGATACGCGCTCAGGTGTTTGCCAACCACCAGCTCACCATGAGGCCGATCAACGTGTTGCTCTCAACCCCGTCACCGCAGGCGCTGTGCATGGCGGTGGAGAACGATCTCACCATAGCCCCCATCGCCGAGTTCAGGGTCAACGACAGGATGCAGATTTTGGATCCAGTTGAACACCAGCTACCCGTACTGCCAGTGTTTAACGAGTCCCTCTATCTCAATCCCGATACCCAGACCGACGCGACCCAGCAGCTGATCACCCTGATCAAGGCCAACGTCAACAACCTAGCCGAGAGTTATCCCGGCTAAGTCGCGACGCACAATCACGGCTGTGCCAGTCGGCACAGCTGCTATACGCGAGTTAACCTAAGGTAAATTTATCCACTACTGCCAGCAGCTTCTGATTCGAGGCTGACAATTTAAGCGTCTCATCACGACTCGCCGAACCGCTATCTTCTAACACCACCACCATGTCGCGTATCTCGGCCATATTGCGACTCACCTCCGCCGACACCATGCTTTGCTCTTCAGCTGCGGTGGCAATTTGAGTATTAAGATCGCTCACCGTCTCCACCGACTGAATCACCTCATCGAGATTGGTTGTCACATTGTTAGTCCAGTGATTGGTTTTCTCGCAGGTTTCCTTAGTTTGCACCATGGTAATGACCGTCGCATCGATCCCCTTGAGCAGCTGACTCAATGTTGATTCTATCTCGGCGGTGCTCGATTGAGTTCTGGCCGCCAGAGCCCT
This sequence comes from Shewanella sp. Isolate7, assembly GCF_022398425.1. Lineage (NCBI taxonomy): Bacteria > Pseudomonadati > Pseudomonadota > Gammaproteobacteria > Alteromonadales > Shewanellaceae > Shewanella > Shewanella sp. Isolate7. The sequence continues at coordinate 6,084 of NZ_JAKEVJ010000081.1, forward strand.
CACCTCATCGGCAACCACAGCAAACCCGCGCCCCTGTTCACCAGCCCTTGCGGCCTCTATGGCGGCATTTAACGCCAATAGGTTAGTCTGATCGGCGATGTCGCCAATCACCTGCAGCACCTTAGTGATCGTTGCTGCGTCATGGGCAATATTACTGATGCTACTCTCGGTCGCCTCGACATCTTCTATCAATCGCTTAACCGTCTCACGAGTATTAGCCACTATCTGTTTAGTGTCATTGATCTGCGAGCTTGCCAAGGTCGCCACCTGTGAACCCTGCGAGGTATTGCCTGCCACATCGTTTGCCGTAGCGCTCATCTCCTCGACGGCGGCCACTATCTGCTCTGTCTCTTGCACATGCTTGCTCAGCACTTGGCTATTACCGTCCATCTGTCCTTGCAGCGCGACAATACTCCGCCCTATATCCTGCGAGTCGGCATACAGCTCCTTCACGATCCCCTCAAGATGCGCAATAAAACGGTTAACGCCGGCGGCAATATCACCGAGATCATCACGGCTATTTACTGGTAGCCTCATGGTGAGGTCGGCTTGCCCTTGTGACAAACCTGTGACCACTTGCTTAAGTTGTAGGATTGGACGATACAGCCAATTCAGAATAAGTAGCACCAATATGCTACTGACCAATAACATGACGCCGGAATTGATCAAGGCCGCCTCTAGCGCCTCATCGACCTTGGCATAAGCGATATCTTGATCGATATTAAGCACAAGAAACCACTTTTTCTTTCCCTGTAATAGCGGAATGACATGACTGTAGAGCAGCAAGTCTCTGCCCGCTCCCTGATACGCTGACGCGAATTCCTCCCGCGTCACCATCTCTTGTTCCAACAACCCCCAGCCTTGCTGGCTCATCAGTTTACCCGCCTGTAATTCTGCCATATTGGAGGCCAGCACCTTGCCCGCTTCATCTATGATGGCCGCCGATGCACCTGGAAAATCTATGCTACTGACTGTGTCCTCTAAGATCTCCAGGCCAATGTCACCCGACAGCACACCATCTCCCACATCCGTGACTATGGAGATCACCGGGTTCCCGGTAACCATGTCGACATAAATATCGGTCAATACCGCCTTGTCACTGTTTCTGGCCAACTGATACCAGCCCCGAGGGCGAGGATCATATTGACTGGGATCGGCGATGCCATTGTGCCAAATCGCATCGTCGACTACGCTGGCGTAGGAGCTGCCATCTTCAAACCCCCAAAAGACCGAGTATAAAAGGCTATTCTCTTTGACCAGCCTAGCCAGCATCACATAGTCACCATTGAGTTGACCGCGCCTGTATTGTGCCGCTAGCGCATCAATACTATTGGCCTTGCTCATAAACCAATTCTGTATCCCTTCTGCCTCGAAGCGTGCCATGGTTTGCAGTTCACTGTTCACCTGTTCGACGGTGTTGGCCTTTAAACTGAGATAAGAGAACAGGTTAGACAGTGCCAAACACAAAGACACTAAAATGATCACCGACAGGGTGATGGTTTTCTTGAAACCGATGGTTTTCATAGCAGGGCTAAGCTCGTCATTAGGGCAAATTAACTGACGCCTACTTTATCGACGGAACCCATTCCAAGCTGTGACTCTGACTGCCGATTAGAGCTTAATCGATTAAAATCAGATACTTTTATTGCTAGAAAAAATGCCAACCCTAAGGTTGGCATTTTTAATGACAGAGATGCTGACTATCGCTTCACGCTTCTAAGCGCTATTGCGTTAACCCTTAGAAGTAGTAGCCAAAGTTGATGTTGATACGCTTGTCCCAACTGTCACCCACTTCTGGCAAACCAACATGGCCGTTGTCACGGGTCGAGGCATACATATTTTTACCTACAATGAAATCGACCATGGTATAGGTGGCACCGGCGGCGATGGCACAGCCTGTGACGTTCTGGTAGCTGGTGTCGTAGCCGTCATCGGCCACATCTGGAGTTACCATGCCGAAATCATTATAGAACTTCAGGCTACCCCAATCGGTCGCTATCGTCTTGGCAAGGTTAACGCTATAGGCCTGAGCCTTAGCCGCAATCTCATATTGCCAGTTGTAGGCCGCCACGGCGATCTTGTTGCTATCTACGGCATCGGCGGCGTCATATTCATATTGCATCGCCTGCAGCTGCAGGTTCCAACCTTGGTAGCTGCTATCCATGTGCAGCGCCACGGCATAACGGTCGCCATTATTGCCCGTCTTATTGTTGTAGATCTGGCCAAATTCGACAGAGGCGCCAAACAAGGTCCTGCCACCTTCGTAGCTCATCTCATAGGTTTGACGAAGGTTTAGCTGGTTAGTCTCCTCGTTATTGTACTCGGTACCATTAACCACACCGCTGTAAAGATCGGTTGAGTAGCGATCCGCGCGGCCGGCGCCGTATTCGGCATTCTTATAGAAGGCCATCTCTGTGCCCCAGGCACCACTGGAATATACCCCTTTAACACCCAGATCGTAGTCATCCTCGAAGCCTAGGTAATAAGGCACGCCAAACCAGAAGCTGTTAGAGATGAAGCCTGGATTGCCGAAGGGCACCTGGTTCACACCAAACTGGATCTGCCACTCGGGATTAAGGTCATAAAACCCATAACCGTAACGCAGCGCCTGCCAGCCATCGAAGAAACGATATTCGCTCGCTAAGCCCCACTCACCGAGTTTGCCGTTAAACTTGATCGCCGCCATGTCGAAGGCAAAGTCGCCCCCCTTGTCTTTCGAGCTCTCACTGTAATCTTTATAGGCGTAGTTCACCCTCACTGTGCCCGACACATCGATACCGTCTTCTTGTTCTTGCGCCTGGGCCACTCCCACCAAGGCCAGGGGCAGCAACGCCGCCACGAGAGATACATTAAACTTCTTCATCATTTCACCCTTTATTGTTAATTGCCGTGCAACAACGGCGCACGGCGAGCCTGGCCATATACTTGGCCTTACTTAAGCTGTACTAGGGAAGGTGCGAATAAGTCCCGTGCTTGCTCTGCGTGTGCTTAAAGTGGATAGATGCAAGGCACAGTTTGCAGCGAATGGCCCTAGTCCTTCGCAAGAACTGTAACGCAGCAAATACCGCTGTAAGCCTCGCCCTGCGGGGCTTTGATAGCAACACCATTTCGGCGTTATTCAACTTCAGCAGGCCTCGGCATGCCCTCAGTTGAATGCCTTGAACTGTCGCTGCTATCAAAGCCAGAGCTGTGCGATTCACACAGCAAGGTGGTGCCATAGTCATTACGCTTATCGTGGGCGTTACTTCTTGCCCAAACGGAGACGATGGCCCGCTCTTCCGGCTTGGCCTCGCAGCTGCCGTCGACATCGAAGGCATGTATGGTGTTTTGGTGGAAGTACATCAGCGGATCTTGCTGATAGCTACCGGCAAGCCATTGGGTGTGGCCATTGTGCTGCCCGGCATCGAACTGCACTCGGCGCATCTTATCGTCCTGCTTCACCGTCTTGAGCAGCGGCGAGTCGGCGCGCACGGCAAAGCTCTTGAACTGATTGGTACATGCCGGCACGCGCATGTTGTAGTAGATCTCTGAGATCGCGTGATTATGATAGGGGTAGAGGGTATCGACCGACTGCACTGTCATCCCCACCTCGGCGCCCACCTTCTCACCATTGATCTCATCGATACGCAGCAGCCCCCAGTGGCCGAAGATCTCGGCATAGGCGTAACCGCCGCGAATGTTGTTAAAGTTCTTATCGTTACGCTTACTCTCTTCGGCGTACATAGGGAACCAGCCCGCCGCCGCCCACAGGTTTGGCAGAGCGTTGGCGCTGATGTCATAAGGGAAGGCCGAAGGCATCTTTACCTCATCGCCAGTCACCATCTTGGCGAAGTTTTTGGTGAAGGTTTTACCTAGCTTCTGCACCTCTTTATTGATCACCTTGGTCTTAAAGAACTCATCGAAGCTGGTGCGCTTGAAATGTTGCGCCACGGGCGAATTTTTAGTGAGCTCTCCGCCTGGGTTATAGATCCAGTTCACCTCCTGGCGGGCGCCGAAGCACTGCTTGGCCTTGTCAGGGTTATTGATCACCTGATAGATGTTTTTCACCATCAGCTTCATGTCACGGCGATCCATGATGCAGATCTTCTGACCGCCCTGGGTCGAGTCGACCATGGCCTCGTCTGAGTTCAGACAGTGGCTGCTCTCACCGTTGGTTAAGGCCACAGCATAAGCCTTGAGGTAGGTCAGCGTCTCATCCCACAGCATGTCGACATACTTCTGATCCGCCTTAGTGTGCTTGACCGGTTCGCCCAGGCATTTGAACTCGGCATTGTCGATATCCTGCTGATCAAGAAAGTCGGGAAGGCTCGCCGCCATCGCGCCATTGGCCGACAACAATGACAACGCAATAATGGTCTTTTTCATTCATCTCATCCTTATTCACATATTATTTTTTTCACCACTTACTGAGCGGCATAATATGCTTGGAATCCATTCCAAAAAGCTGAGCAGCACCTATTTGCAACAATTTCGCCGCAGAAATACCGACCGGGCTCACATAAATACAACATTATGTTTATAAAGGAAATTAATGATTAAAATGGCGATAAAAAAAGCCCCTTGGCCATGTCAACCAAGGAGCATATAAACGAAACCATTAACAGCTGATAACCTTGCAGGGATAATAAAACTGTTTCTGTCGCTAGAAGTATTTCACAAGCCAAGGGGGAGCCATAACTTGTGATCCTTCCCAATAGGAAGGTGGAGCTAAGATGGGATGAGACCCATGACTTCATGGGTCTCTCACTCAGGGAGTATTACTCTTTATGCTTGTCAAACTTGAAGGTATGACAGTTGCTGCATAGAGGTTTCTTCGCCTTGTGCTCGCCGTGACATTCCTGACAAGGCAAGTCTTTACCATAGTGCAGGTTGTTATGTGGGTTCTGCCACTTATCCTCTTCACTACGGGCGGTTTGCTCGGCTAAATCATCGACATCGTGACACTGTAGACAGGCCTGATCCGACGGGAATTGCTTAATGCCATTGTCATGACATGTCTTACAATCTTTGCCAATCACCTCTTTGTGCCAAGGGCGTTGATCGATCGCTTGAGCAGACAGACTCACTAAGCCACCTAAGACCAGCGCGAGTACAATATTTAACTTTTTCATTATTGATTCCTCTTAATTACCGGTCGACTTAGGCTTTCATGACGCTGCGAGCAGCCGTCATACCCATTACCATACACTCAGGAATTGAGCAGCTACCCAGACGGCTAACTCCGTGGATACCACCACAGACTTCACCGGCCGCGTACAGACCAGGAATCGGCTTACCAGTGAAGCTATCTTTCACCTCGGCCTTGGTATTCACCTGTACACCACCCTGGCAGTAATGCACTTTCGGCCATAGACGTACCACGGTAAATGGCGCTTCGATATACTTGCCTTTCGCCTTCGTCATGTTCTTACCAAACTGCTTATCTTCACCGCTCTTCACATAGCTGTTGTACTCTTCGATCTGCGCCTTAAGCGGTTTCAAAGGTACCTCGAAGTGCTTCGCAAGCTCTTCGATAGTGTCGAACTTCCAACCGACGTTGTACTTGATCACCTTCTTGGTGTTTGGATGCTTCTTAGAATCCTTGTAGCTGGTGATCAAAATTGGCGGCAGCGGATTGCCCTTCTCGTCACGACACGCCAGCTCGGCATCGGCACGGGTCTTACGGTCGGCGATTTCGTTCATGAAACGCTTACCCGTCAGGCGGTTAATGGCCATTGAATGCGGGAAGTTGTAGATAGAGTAGTTAGACACATAACCAAATCCACCTTCGTCAGGCGACGCCCAAGGGCCAGACTGAATGTGTGCTAAGTGAACCGGAATCGCGCCCAGGCGGAACATCTCATACATGCCTTCACCGGTTGCGCCTGGCGCATTGGTGCATCCCACTTCTGAGGTCAGGGTCGGATCCTGCGCCATACGCAGATCGACGTTTTGCGCGAAGCCGCCTGTGGCCATGATCACACCGCGCTTGGCACGGATCTTCAGCACCTCACCAGGCTGGTCTTCACCGAAGTGATAGTTTTGACGCATTTTAACGCCTACCACTTCGCCCTTTTCACCCACCAGGAAGCCTTCGAACTTTGAGCGGTTGTGCGTATGAACACCCAGCTTCTTACATTCTTTATAAAGCGGCTGTGTGATACCGGCGCCACAGCTCACCGTGGTTTGATAGGTACGCGCCACCGAGTGGCCACCAAGCTGCTGCAGGTAAGGATGGAACTCGGCACCGGCATCCATAGTCATCTGCAGGGCCTCGACCGCATGAGATGCCACATGGCGCAGCAGGGCTTCGTCGGCAATACCACGGCCAGACTTAAGCTGATCCGCTACCATACGATCGACCGAATCTTTAACGCCTTCTTTCTTCTGCATCGGCGTACCAGGCGCCGCAAACAGACCACCGTTAATGGCAGAGTTACCACCGAAGTAGGCCATCTTCTCGAAGATGTGCACATCTTTCGCGCCGTTGCGCGTCGCTTCAATCGCGGCCGCTAAGCCGGCAAAACCTGAACCGATAATCAATACTTCGACTTCTTTGTCCCATTTCACACCGTCAGCTTTCTCGGAAACTGCCATCGCAGGTGCGGCCATTGCGATACCCGCAGCGGCACCCATACCTTTAATGAAATTACGGCGTCCTAGCAGATCTACGTTGCTCATCTGTTATCACCCTTTTTGTTTTATTCGACAGCACCATCTTAGGACTGGAACAGGTTCCAAAACGGGAGTTAATCAACAGTTAGTTTCAAAACAACTTGTTAACATCACTAAACTTATAGCTAGCTTCAAATTTGCTCAAAAATACTACTTTATGGGTATTTTGGAAGTCGTTCCAAACCATGACGCATGGAGCCATAACCCCCTGAAGAGGTTGCGACTTAGCGCAAGGGTAAGCGAAAAAGTCAGACAAGATGGGCACCACACTGGTAAGTTAGGTCATATACAGATCTACCTTGGCCGACCTATGGAACTCGAAGCTATCTATCGTCAGGATTTAAGCCTGTTAATCGCCCTGCAAGTCTTAGTCGAGGAGCGCAGCGTTACCCGCGCCGCCAAACGATTACACCTGAGCCAATCCGCCACCAGCCGCATTCTGGGACGTCTGCGGCAGATGCTGGACGATCCACTGTTTTCTCGGGTGGGCCAGCAGCTGGTGCCTACCCAATATGCGCTGGACTGCTATCGCAAGTTGCAGGGGCCAACCAGTGAACTGCTCACCCTGCTGACGCCCAGCGCCTTCGTGCCCAGCCAGTGTCGACAGGCCTTCCCCCTGGCCGCCACCGATTTTGCCATTCAGGGTCTGCTGCCCTTCATCCTGCCGGAGATCTATCGTCAGGCACCGCACATAAGGCTCAATATCCTGCCGGTGCAGCACCAGACACTCACCGAACAGCTCAGCGTGCAAGGAGTCGATATGGCGATCTGCCGCGCCCTGGGTCAGGCGTCACCGCTTTCCAGCACGCCGCTGGGACGTGTCGGCGTCAGTTGCCTAGTCTCCAGCGATCATCCTGTGGCGGATCGCCCAATGACCCTCAGGGATTATCTGCACTATCCCCACGCCACCATCGCCATCAGCGACGGGGTCAAGGCTATCGTGGATGCGGCCATTGCCCAGCACCCACCGCGGCAGGAGTGCCTGCGCACCGCCCACCTCGACAGCGCCCTGGCACTGCTGGCGATTCATCCGCTCATCATCACCCTACCCGAGGGACTCGCCGAGATGGCCGCCGCCCGTCACCGACTCAGGGTGAAACCCCTCCCCTTCGACATTGCGGCGCTCAACTACAGCCTGTTTTGGCATTCGCGCTGCGAATTGGACAAGGCCCAGGCCTGGCTGCGCGGCATGATCACCGACCTCATCAGGCCGATGCTTGCCCAGCAAGCGTAGCCCTAGACGCGGCGAGCCACGCCTTAGCGTTAGAGATAGCATTAGCCGATGAGCAGGCAAAAAAAAGTGGCCATGAGGCCACTTCTTTATCTTTAATTCTTAATCTTTATCTATGACTTAGCATGAGATTTACACCTTCACCAGCACCCGGCCAGTCACCTTGCCTTTAACGATATTGCTGGCGTACTCGCCAAGCTGCTCCAGGCCGATAGTCTGACAAGCCTGCTGGTAATACTGCTCCGGCAGAAGCTCCAGCACCTGCTCCCAGGCCTTGACCCGCTTCTCAATCGGGCAGGCAACCGAGTCGATACCCAGTAGGTTAACTCCGCGCAGGATAAAGGGCATCACAGTCGTCGGCAGGGCAAAACCACCCGCCAAACCACAGATGGCGGCGCTGCCGTCATATTTCATCTGCGCCAATGCCGTCGCCAACACCTTGTTACCAACGGTATCGACCACACCCGCCCAGCGCTGTTTCTCCAGCGGGCGACTATCTTGTTCAAGCTCGCTGCGATCGATCACTTCGCTGGCCCCCAGGGCTGTTAGCCAGTCGCCGTTTACCTCGACGCGGCCAGTGCTGGCCACCACGCGATAACCAAGCTGAGCCAGCAGGGTCACGGCCACGGAACCGACACCGCCACTGGCCCCCGTGACCAGCACGTCGCCGCCTTCTGGAGTCACGCCCGCCTGCTGCAGCGCCTGCACACACAACATGGCCGTCAGGCCAGCCGTGCCTATCATCATCGCCTTGGCAGCATCGCAGCCCTTGGGCATAGGTACCAACCAGTCGGCCTTCACTCGCGCCTTCTGCGCCATACCGCCCCAATGGTTCTCGCCCACGCCCCAGCCGGTCAGAATCACCTCATCACCCGCTTGAAAGCGGGGGTCGGCCGACTCGCTCACCACGCCGGCAAAGTCGATGCCGGGCACCATGGGAAACTCGCGAATGATCTTGCCCAGGCCGGTGATCGCCAGGCCATCCTTATAGTTAAGGGAGGAGTAACTCACCTCCACCAACACGTCGCCCTCGGGCAGATCGCTCTCAGGCAGCAGTTTTACATCGGCTTGGGTCTGTTTATCTAGCTGGGTCAATACGAGTGCCTTAAACATGGGGCCTCCTTATAAACAAGTGAATCGACAGACTAGTAGATCTGCCGCCGTGAATACACTGCACATTTTGCATGATCGGTATGCACAAGGGGCATAACTCGATCACGGTTTTAGCCCTAAGCCTTTGAGTTTACGATAAAGTGTATTACGGCTGATCCCCAGGTGTTTGGCGCAGAGACTCACATTGCCTTCAAATCTGTGATAGCTAGAGACTATGTTGGCATTAACCATGAGACTCAGCTCACTCTCGCAATCCTGCATCTGCTCCTCGGGCGCTCTTGCCTCCTTGAGCTGCTCCTGCACTGTGTCGGGCAGATACTGCCACTGCATCACAGGTTCTCCATCGGCCATCAGGCAGGCCACCTGCATCAGGTTATCCAGCTCTCGCAGATTGCCCGGCCAGTCATGGACCAACAGGCGCTGTAGCAGCTGAGGGCATAGCTGCTGTGGCGCCTGGCGATAACGTTTGTGCAGCTTGTGGATGATGCGCTCTATATCACTGCGCTGGCGCAGTGGCGGCAGGGTGACCTGCAGACCATTGAGACGATAGTAGAGATCTTCCCTAAAGGCTCCCCGGCTCACCAGCTGGCGCAGATCCGCATGGGTGGCGGCCACCACCTGAATATCCACCTTGTAGCTACGATTGCTGCCCACGGGCACCACCTCGCGCTCCTGCAACACCCGCAGCAGTCGGCTCTGGGTCGCCAGCGGCATCTCGCCTATCTCATCGAGAAACAGAAAACCGCCCTCGGCCTGACGTATCTTGCCCTCGAATCCCTGACGGGAGGCGCCGGTAAAGGCACCCGCCTGGTAACCAAAGAGCTCAGACTCCACCAGCTCAGCCGGCAGGGCGGCGCAGTTAACCGCCACCAGCGCGCCGTGGGCGCGGGCGCTCTGACCATGGAGTTTCTTCACAAATTGCTCCTTGCCCACCCCGGTCTCACCGCAGATCAGCAAGGGAATATTGCGCACCACCACCTTATTGGCCTGCTGCCAGGCACGCTCTAACTTGGCATCGCGAAAACGCACCCCTATCTGCTGACTCACCAGCTGACTGGGGCTGGACGTTACCAGCTGCTGGGTCTTGAGATGCAGTCGCTGCTCCTGGCACAAGTGCTCGCCACTGTTCCAACTCGCCCCCAGGTGCCTATGGATGTCGTCGCCCACCCGCGGCCGATGCAGCAGCCGCTTGGCCATGGCGTTGCAGCCTAAGATCTTACCGTCGACATTGGCCACCACTATGCCCTGCCAGCCGGAGGCGATTAGCGATGGCTGCTCGGCGAGGTCGACGCGGTAGTGGCTGCCGGGTAGATGACACAAGAGCGCCGTCTCTATCTGCTGCACCAAGCTGGCGATAAGCACCAGGGTCTGCTGGGTATGACGCTGCTGTTCGCTGGTAATGTCGATGGCGCCGAGTAGCTCGCCCTCGGGAGAGAAGATGGGGCTGGCGGTGCAGCTCATAAACCTGTGATGGCGAATAAAGTGCTGCTCGCCAATCACAGATACCGTCTGCCTGGCAGTAAGGGCCGTGCCTATGGCATTGGTGCCCTTATGCTCCTCACGCCAGTTGACGCCCACATCCAGGGCGACATTGGCCAGCTTATCCGAATACCGGCTTACCCCCCAGTGACAAAGCACATAGCCATCGCGATCCGACAGGATCAAACGGCTCTGACTGTGGGCCATCATCTGGTTAAACAGGGGCAGTGCATGTTGTTCGGTGAGATTGATGAGTTGCTTGTTGGTGTGATGCCGCTCGGCTAGCGCCTGGGCGTCGAGTCGTAATTCCTGCGGTAACTTGGCTTCGTCCAACCCTGCTCCCTGACTACGAGACCATGAGTCAGACAACCAAGCTTGTGTCTGTGGAGCTATCGTCTTAATAGTGTTCCATTTTAGCACACCTAAGGTGCGCACTTAATCACAGAACCTACCCCTCAATACTTATCGCCAATAGATAAAAAGAACTAAAATACTGATCTCGGTCATTAAACAGGAGTAGTAATTTGATCCCAAAAATGGGATAAACACTACGTTAATGGCCGGAAGTACCAAAACCGATCCATTAATAAAATATAATAA
>NZ_JAKEVJ010000082.1:0-17130 GCF_022398425.1 Shewanella sp. Isolate7
GAGTCGACGAGGAAACTGCTGGGACAACAGCCCGATGGAGCGCTTCTTTAGAAGCTTAAAAACAGAATGGATACCGATGACCGGCTATCGGGATATCGGTGAGGCTAAGAGTGAAATTTCGCGATATGTGACGGGGTATTACAGTCAGCTGAGACCACATCAATATAACGGTGGGCTGACACCCAATGAGTCAGAGCGAAGATACTGGCATGAATACAAAACCGTGGCCAATTTTAGTTGACCACTACAAACGCAGTAGAAAAATGATACAGACGCTGCCCGCAGGGTTCGTCTTGAGCACGTTCAACTCTTTGTTACTCGGCTTTTATATAGAATAACTATACTTCAAGCCTCCTGCCGCGATTTCAACGTGCTCAATTAGAACAAAAATTGTTCTCAAAAGGTCAACAGGCCCTAGAAGGCTTAAACCTTGATGAAGATACCGCGCTTACACATCCAGTAGAGGAGTAACCACTGCACCAGCAGCAAGGCGCAGGCAGACGCCAGCGGCTGCATGTCAGTGGGAAGTGCCCGCATCACACCGCCGAAGAGGCTAGTAGCGAGATACTCCCATTTGACCAGGCTAGACGCCAGATAGATGATGATGGCATTGCAGCCGATGACCACAAACCCGAAGGCCAATCTGTGCAGCTTGATGACATCCACCAGCGCATAGAAGATGGCTAATAAGATAAGGCTCCAGCCCAGGGTGACCAAGACGAAGCTGCTGGTCCAGAGATCTTTGTTTACCGGAATATAAGGGTTCATCAACCAGCCAAGCCCCAGACTCACTAAGCCGGCAATTAACAAGATGCCGACCTTAGCCCACTCGCCCTTTACCCCTACCCACTTGGGATGAGACTTAACGATGAATCGGCCGGTAAAGACGCCGGCCAAGGCATTGACTATGGCAGGCAGGGTCGAGAGGATCCCCTCGGGGTCTGTCGCCCTGCCCTGATAGGTGATCCCAGGCAGAAACTGGCTATCCACATAGGCGTTGATGGAACCCGAGATGGAGAACTCCCCCGCTACCCCACCGGGAACCGGCAGCCAGAGCTGCATAGCGGCATATCCAATCAATATCCCGATTGCGATGATGACCTGCGTCTTCAGGTCGGTATGCCAAACCAATAAGGCGGCAAAGAACCAGGCAAAGGCGATACGCCCAAGCACACTGGCATACCTTATCTCATCCGCCGCCATGGGCATGCCCGTGCCCCAGCCGTGGTTATAGAGCACACCAAACAGGAGCAACAAGAACAGACGCTTTATCGCATGACGATAAAGCGGCAGGCGCTCGGGCCATGGCAGTGAATCTAAGCGTTTGGGTGACAGACCTAAGGCAACGCCGGAGAGAAAGATGAATAGGGGAAAAATAAGATCATAGAAGGTAAACCCATGCCACTGGCTGTGATGCATCTGAGCATCGGCGATACGCCATCCCTGCCAGCCGGTCCATACAAGCAGCGCCGCAAATAAGGCCTCGCCACCTAAGATCCAAAACATGTCGAACCCCCTTAGGGCATCGAGCGACTTCAGCCTGGGCTTAGTGGCGGGCTTAGTTACTGGCTTAAGATGGCTATCTAACTTCGGCTCCATCGGGGCGTCTCTCTTATGGTTATTATTATAATTAAGGCCCCAAGGTATAACCTAAGGGGCTAATAGCAATAGAATTTTAAGCACAGAACACAAACGGCCATGCACACAGAAGACTCGCTAGGCCTGATAAATCAGCTGGCCATCAATATAGGTTCGCGCAACGCGGTTGTCTTGATCCAACAGCACCATATCCGCCTTGGTGCCTATGGTGAATACGCCACGCTGACGCTGACCGATAAACTCGGCGGGATATTTCGATGCCATGCGCAGTGCCTCTTCACGAGCCACACCAAGCATATCAACACTATTGTTGACCGCACCATTCATGTCCAGCACACAACCGGCAAGCTCACCCGTCACGGCGTTCAGCCTGTCGCCCTGACGCACAACTTGCGTGCCAAATAGCTCGAAGCTGGCATCATCATCCATGCCAACCGGTGGCATGGCGTCCGTCACCAGCATCACCTTGCCTCTAGGCTTAGCCGCTATGGCCACCTTGGCCGACGCCGGGTGAACATGGTGGCCATCGACAATCAGGCCGCACCAGGCGGCTTGGCTCTCGAGCGCCGCGCCCACCATGCCCGGCGCCCTCGAATCCATGGGCGACATGGCATTAAACAGATGGGTAAAACCTGTTGCGCCGGCATTGAGCGCCTTAACTGCAGTGTCGTAATCGGCATTAGAGTGACCGAGACAGACTCTGACACCACACTCGACTAAGGCACGGATCACCTCAGGTGCCACATTTTCCGGCGCCAGTGTCACCACCTTAGTGCCGAGATCATTACGGGCAAATATCGCGAGTTCTTCATCTGAGATACGACGAATAAAATCGGCCGGATGTACTCCCTTCTTAGGCACACTAAGATGCGGCCCCTCGAAATGTATCCCCAGCACGCCCGGCCTTTTCAGGGCGATCGCCTCAGCCACCGCATCGGCGGCGGCATGCATCACCTGAATATCATCTGTGATCAGGGTCGGTAGGAAGCCCGTTGTACCAAACTTGGCGTGAGCCAGGCCTATGGTCTCTATCTTCTCAATACTGGGCGAGTCGTTGAACAGGGCACCGCCGCCGCCATTGACCTGTACATCGATAAAGCCGGGTACCAGGGTGCCGGCAAGCAGCGTGGGCTCGACGTCACTCGCCTTGTCAAAGGAGACGATACGCCCATCCTCTATGGTGATGGCCTGGTTGTGGTGGAAGTGTTCACCGTCGAATACCCGCTCGGCAATGAGTGTCTGTTTCATTTATTCTCCTGGCAAAACATCATCTGCGACTAGCTATTTGCGACTGGCTATATGACACAGGCTATGCCTGGCTCAAGCCTAACTGCTGACGCGCATAATAGGCGGCGCCTAACTCTGGCGGGGCAAGTATTGGCGAGATCTTGTCCACCACTCGCTTATCCAGCCAAGGTGCTAAAGGTTCGGCTAGACCACCTATCATGGAAAAACGCGGCGGATGGATCTCAAACAACTTGTGCGCCAATGCGCTGATATACTCGGCGCCCTCGACCACTATCGCCTTGGCCACTTCATCCTGTGCATGCGCACAAGATAACACCGTGCGCGCCAGGGTGGCATAACAACCGGATGATTTCCCCGCCAGGTGCTCGACTATGCCCATGGCATCGCTGACCTTAAAATGATCCAATAAATGCTCGGTGAGCAGAGTAGCCGGGCCAAAGCCATCGAGATCTAACAGCACCTGCTGGGCGGCCTGCAGGCCTAACCAGGCGCCACTGCCTTTGTCGCCCAGGGCAAATCCGTGACCACCCAGGCTCAGGGACTGCTCGCCCACGTGGGCATAACCGCAGGAGCCAGTGCCTGTAATAATCACAGCCCCATCGCCCCCTTTATGGGCGCCGATACAGGCTGTGTGTAGATCTGTGGTGACATACATCTGTGCGAAGGGATGCTGCCACTCTTTGATCGCCTGATAGAGGTGCTCAACATTGACCCCGGCCAGGCCCACCCCGGCCACCAGGCGCTTACTATCGGCAACTTGTAGTCCCGCGTCTAGCAAGGCCAGTTCGGTTGCACGCGAAATAGAATCGAAGGTATGTGCCAGGCCGTAAAGCGGATTTGCACGCCCGGCAACACCAGTGCCTATTACACTGTCATCTGCGGCATAGATAGTCGCACGGCACTTGCTACCGCCACCATCTATGCCTATGACGAGGGCCTGTTCCTCTGTCTGGTTAAATCCCATTACCAACCTCATTCACAGTTTTATTATCCAGGGCATCTTGCTTCGCCCGCCCTGCCCACTGACTAAGTTACTGTCATGTTACAACAAAAATGACAGCGCTGTCATTTAAAATTTCAGCTAAATTCATGACAGCTAATCCTAGGGCCTGTTTATCTTTCGCGTTCATTTTTGCAGCATTCTGTATCGCTTTTATACAAGGCAGAGCGATTGTAATCTAGTGCACTACATCAATGAGCGATAACGCAGTAGAAAAATGATACAGACGCTGCCCGCAGGGTTCGTCTTGAGCACGTTCAACGCTTTGTTACTCGGCTTTTATATAGAATCACTATACTCCAAGCCTCATGCCGCGATTTGAACGTACTCAATTAGAACAAAAATTGTTCTCAAAAGGTCAACAGGCCCTAGATATAGCTGTCCGCTTAACGCCTGTTAGGCCCTCTGTTTGCTTTAGCTAGGCGACATGAAGAAAAGCGGTTATCGACTCATAGATAACCGCCCTGATTTAAGCGTTTTATTTGTGAAATGCTAATTGACCCTGAGTATGCGTCCCTTGCGCATACCGTCGGCGGCGACGCCCCTCACCTCGACTCTGCCCGAGACTTTAGCCGCCTCGGTATATTGCCGCCACTGGCCGCCATCGATGCGATACTCGATGCCGAGCCCAGGGTAGATGCTATTTGCCTGCAGGTAGCCATCCTTAATCTTGGCCCCTACCGTTGGCACACGATAGGCGATCCCCGCCTTATCCAATTTGGCCAGTTCCTTGTAACCTAAGGTGTTGGCAAAGGTCTGCCATTGAACTCTCTGCTTCTCACGCATCTCGGGGGTGAAGTAGTTAGTCTCGGCGCTGTATTTAGCCCCCTGATACTGATAAGGCACTTCCCAGTCGGCCTTATGCCAGGCCCTTTCCGCCAGGACTAACAGGCGTGGAAACACCATATATTCAACCACTTGGTCTGAGCGAATCGTCTCGCTCCACAGCTGTCCCTGGATCCCTTTGAAGCGGACACCTTGATTAAGTGGGCCGCTGATTCGCTTGCCCGCGTCATCGAGCTTAAGGGTATCGTCGGCCTCAAATGACTTGCCTTCGATATCTGTCCACTGCTCAGCGTTGGCTGGCAGGTTGTCGGGCATAAAGCTAAACAGTTTGCGCTCGTTAGTGCTGCGACTCGCCCAATAGTAGCCATGCTCTTTCGGATCGGCCTCATAGGGGAAATCGAAATAGAGAACTTCAGGGTTACTCAGCACCGTATCCCAGCCCAGGTTAGCCTGTGCGTGGGCACGTTTATGACCGCCATGAGCAACCACGTCCCAGATGTTGGACTGATTCTTTGCCGGCATACGATCGGGTCGTGTATGGCTCATGCCATCACTCCAACCCGCCGTTTCAATTCCTTTGTCAGCCAACATATTCGCCAGCCGCTCGATGAAATAAGCACCAAAATCTGCTTCGCTCTCGAGGCCGCTCTCTTTGTCTGCCAGCAGTGCCTGACAGACAGGCGACTCCACCCAGGCACCGGCGGTTTCATCGGCGCCGATATGGTAAAGATCCAGGCGTTGGCCTGCCGCCTGATGCAACTTGGCAATTTCGCTCACCACCTTGTCGACGAAGTGATAGCTGGACTCCATACAGACGTTGATCGTGTTGTCGTCATAATACTGAATAGAGGCGTACTGCGTCTTATCGAGCGGGTCGATAAGCCGGTACTCGTTGGCTCCGGCCTCATTACCTTCGCCCATCAGGCGACGATACCTGGCCTCCATCGACTTGATGGCGGCGCGGGAGTGCCCCGGCATGTCCATAGAGGGAATCACCTGAATTTGGCGAGCCGCTGCATACTTGAGGATCTCGATATAATCAGCCTTGGAGTAATAGCCGTTAACTTTGCTGTCAGCATCTGGGCCGCTGCCCAACTGAGGCAATAGACAGGTGTCTTCCTGCAGGTCATGGCAGCGACGACTGCCCACCTGAGTCAGCTCGGGCAATCCATCTATCTCAAGACGCCAGCCTTCATCATCGGCCATATGCAGGTGTAACTTGTTGAGCTTATAGGCCGCCATCTGATCCAGTAGATCTAAGATAAACTGCTTGCTGTGAAAATTACGCGCCACGTCGACATGCATGCCGCGAAAACCATATCTTGGTTCATCTTGGATCTGCATGGCATTAAGTGACAGGTTGTCGAGCGAGATGAGACTCGTCAGCGACGCCAAACCATAGGAAAAACCGGCATCGTCGCTCGCAGCGATGGTGATCCCATCTGCAGTAATGCTGAGTCGATATCCCCCCTCGGGGAGTCTAGTCGTCAGTTTCTCTAACTTAAGCGCGACTCCCTGAGGCGATGGCTTCACGCCCAGACGCGCCAAGCGAGACAGCGCCGCCTCGACAGCGGTTTTAGATACACTGCCTGTATCCAGATGATAACCAGAGGCAAGCGATAATACCGGACTTTGACTCTCTATTATTTGTCGCTTCGGCGTTGGGATAATCGCATTGACGGCTAGCGCCGGGCGACTCTCGATATCTTGGTTCGTGTCAAACAATACCTTAGGGGTCGCCCATGCTAATTTGTCTGTATCGCTGCGCTTATATTGGCTTTCGGCGCTGACGTATGCCTCAACATAGGGTCGCTGCTCCATGCCCGTGCTGGCATCCACGGTGAGCTGAGTGCTGGTGATAACCTCAGGTTTAAGGCCGGGAACGACAATATAGTAGTTGGGCATGGCATCGGTTTCCGACAGCTGCCATAGCTCCCCGAGAAAGGCAATATCGACCGGCTGGCCCTTGTAAAAACCCTTGAACTTGTCAGTAGGCGTGATGCGGTGCAGGTCCCCTTTCACCTGAGTTAGCTCAAAGACATCGCTTAGCACCTGCTTCACCGGTCGCATCTGGCTGAAGTAGATGGCCCAATCCTTACGGTCAAAATCGACACCCGAGATTAGCTCAATCTGGGCGGCAAAACATCGACCGTCGACGCCGCTAGAGGTGCACTGCTGAGGATAATTGGTGAGTGTGTGGTAGTTGACCGCCAGGCTAGTGGCAAATTGATGCAGCGCCTGTTGCGGATCGCTGTCAACAACTTGCTGCGCCGCGGCGCCTTCATCCTTGGGAACTTGAGTAGTGGTTGGCTGGCTGCAGGCAATCAGACCCAGGCTCATGAGTAATGTTATTGGTATGAGCTTATTATTCATTGTTATCCTCACTTTTCTCAACTTGAACGTTCAAGTCTCATTGCAGCCACCCTTCCCCATCAGCATCGGCAATAAGCTTCCTGCTATTGCGATATCTGAGACAGCCTCCACTAAATTTGCCGCCACACCTTAGCCGCTAGAAAAGATGCCACCGCGAAAATCAAAACGAAAACACCACCAGACCTTCAATAAATCGAACGCCTGCCACTTCAAACCAAAGGCTTTCCCGTAACAAACCTGGCAGTGAAAAAATCTTGCTTATTTGAATTAAGTCTCTGCAAAACTTGTAAGACTTATCGGTTTTTCCTAACGGCCACGAATCAGGAGTTAAGCCAGCCCAAGAAAAAGTGCTAGATGTGCCAAGTAAGCTAGGCGCCTAAAAAGTACACCTTACTACCCGAACACATCTAGCCATCTCTAGTATCTGGGGAGAGACTATAGGAAAAAACAAACACAATAACCATTGCGACAAACTTAATGGCTACTGCCAATGCAAACGTTAGGAGACCTCTTCCTAACAATGCAAACCTTACAAAACAAACGTGTCACACAAGCAAATGACAACGCTGTCATTAATTAATCTACCTAAGAAAGAACAGAATTTCTACATTTTTTTGACATTGTGAGGCAATTTTTTATCACGCTGATGAAAACCATCAATCACAGACGCTGCCATAGAGGCCGAACAAAGCCTTCTTCACCACACAAATATGACAACGCTGTCAATTGTTGATAACATTCAGAAAAGCTAACAGCACTCAGATTCGAAAAAACACTAAACAATGAGTGTTAAGTGTCCATATAGGACAGGAACAGAACAAGGATGTGCAAGGCGAGAGATAACCAGAGTGGTGCTCCCTAGCACAGAAAAGTATTTAGCTCCCCAAAGGCTAGGGATGAGACAGGCTTAACGTCTTTTCACTCCAATTTGGCGCTTGTTTAGGGCCAGCTGCAAACATTAATACTTGCGCTTTTGCCCCCACTAGCGGTAAAAGATTAACCCAGCGTTTCTCAGGTTTAGCAATTAACGCTTGAGACAGACACCACAAACTAAAATTAACTAAGGTAAGAATATGGCGAAGATAGTCCCCCTTTCAACGGAAAAACATCTCAACATCAAGCTGACCCATTCAAATGATTTCAGCCGTTTCAGCAAAGAGCACCTGATCCCGGTATTGGCCAGAGAGATCCCCAGCCTGGCGGCTGAATTCCCTATCGTCTTCGTGAAGAATGGTGAGACGGGCCAGTTCATCCCTGTGGCTATCATGGGGATCGAACCCGAAGTCAACCTATATTGCCAAAGCAACCAATGGGATGCCCCTATTAGCCCAATTGGCTTTAGCAATGCGCCTCTGTCGATCGCCAGAACCTCGGAGGAAGGCGACAACGTTATCGTCTGCATCGATGAGGAGAGCCCAATGGTGTCAGAGGCAGAAGGTAACCGCCTGTTTACCGATGAAGGGGAGCGTAGCGAGTACCTGACGGCAAGAACCAATGCCCTACTGGATGTCGCCGCTATGCATCAACAGACCCAGGCGGTTTGCCAATTCCTGGCAGACAAAAACCTACTGGTGTCACAGCAACTGACCATTAAGCTGGAAAGATCTGAGCAGAAGATCAACATCAATGGCGTCTATTTGATCGATGACAAGGCACTGAACGAACTGAGCGATGAGGATTTCCTCGAGCTAAGAAAGAAAGGTTTGCTGCCGATTGTTTATGCCCACAGAGCCTCGCTCAATCAGATGTCGCGCCTCATCGCCAAGCAAAATCAGTTTGATAAGTTGCAATAACTTTTAAGTAGCAGAGCCGATAATATGAGAGTACATAAATATCGGCCCTGCTTTTTTGAGCCCTAATTCCCCTCGTCTGGCGAACACCTAGGCCAGGCCCAAGTTAACATTTCTGCATACCATATTTGGCAATCTTCTCGAGCAAGTCTCGATGAGCTGGCAGCTCATTCACCAGATGCTCAGCCAAGTTGGCTATCTGTTTTCCCTGTACTTGCCAGGCTTCTCTTTGCTGCTCACTTGCCACCTGCGTGTTCGTTGGGTAGTGCATGCCATAGAGCACATAGAGGTAGTTTTCTAAATCAAACACCTCAAACTTACTGAAGAAATCCTGCCTTATGGGGGCGTGATCTCGCCACAGCTTTAGCCGACTATTAAGCTCACTCGGAATCGTCGCCGGATCGCGATTATCGACCCAGAACGCCGAGTCACTCCTGTCTGACAGGCAATAATGCATCTTGATAAATTCGACGACACGCTCCCAGGCATAGGTCATCACCCGATTAAACTGTTCAGCCAGCAAAGCTAGCGCTTCACTATCTTTTGGTAAACGGTTGGCGATGTAGCCTGCTGCAAAATCGGTCAGCAAGATAGAGGTTGCCTCCAGGGGTTCGAGAAAGCCTTGCGCTAATCCCAGGGACAGGCAATTTTTATACAAGAACTCCTTGCGATAGCCAAGTTTCATCGGCAGAACCCGGTATTGATACTGAGCAAC
The DNA here is from genome assembly GCF_022398425.1 of Shewanella sp. Isolate7. Classification (NCBI taxonomy): domain Bacteria; kingdom Pseudomonadati; phylum Pseudomonadota; class Gammaproteobacteria; order Alteromonadales; family Shewanellaceae; genus Shewanella; species Shewanella sp. Isolate7. Next base: position 9,512 of record NZ_JAKEVJ010000082.1, read on the forward strand.
ATCCTGACCGAGATAATGTGACAGCTTTTTAAGCGCCATGGCATCATCCATATACTTAGAGGAGTAGACAAAACCGACGCCACGCCTATGGGTCAAGGCGATATCCCATATCCAACCGGCCTGATGGGCCGTCGCCAGGGTATAAGGTGGAATCGCTTCTTCTTCACCTATGGGCACCTGAACGGCAATCGCCTTGTCGGCAAATAGCTGATGGGACTTATCGACAAAGGGCACCTTGAGTGTCTTATCGATAAGCAAAGATTCAAACCCACTGCAGTCTATGTAAAAATCTGCGCTGATGCTGCCCCGGTTATCGGTTTCCAGGGAGGCTATCTCGCCATTATCTTTGAGCATAACCTCACAGACATTGGCCTTAATATGCTCGACATTGAAACGCCTGATGGCGTTATCCGCTAACAGCTTGGCAAACTTGGCAGCGTTAAGGTGATAGGCATAGCCCAATGCCCCTTCATATTCGCTGTGGGTGATACGTTTAGGCGCCCGACCCGCTTCACACACCTTGTGTTGGGGCGAAACCAGGTCACCATAGGCTTGTTGGTGATTCGCTAGCCAATGCTGGGTAAGATCTTCACCCAGAGGGCTCGGCATGTCGAACAGGTGATGATAGAAGTTCTCTGCTCCATGCCTGTCCTTATCCATCCAGTTGACGAACTTGATCGACTGCTTAAAGGTGACATCACATTGACGGATAAACTCAGACTCGCTGATGCCGAAGCGTTTCAAACTCTGACGAATGGCAGGCACTGTCCCCTCTCCGACACCTATGATGGGGATATCTGGTGACTCCACCAGCATAACGCTAACGTCCTGTCTATGCTCAAGCGCCTTACCCAAATGATTGGCAGCCAACCAGCCTGCGGTGCCGCCACCCAGTATAAGAATACGTTTAATGTCCATGACTCCACCTCTACCCAAGTCTCTGTGCTAATAAAAAGCCCAGCTTATGCCGGGCTTTGTACACTCATGTGTCGATTAGAAACGCAGTGCGACACCGACCTTGTATCTTGCTTCGCCTTCGAAGCTCCATACCGGGTAATTATCTTTAAACTCATCGATAACATTAGGGGCATCGACTGGCGATACACCTATCTGAATGCTGTCTTCCTCTGTGAGGTTAACGGCTTCGAAGGTCAAATCCATCCAATCGGTAACGCTGTAGTTCATGCTCAGATCCAGCGAACCATAGTCTTGGTGCTGACGGTTCCCATAGAAACCTGGTAGCTCACGCATCATATATTCGCTGCGCCAGTTGTAGGCAAGACGGGCTGAGAAGCTATCCATCTCATAGTAGCCCACTAGGTTAACCGTGTGCTTCGACGAGTCAGAGAAGACGCCCACTTTGTCTGGGTAGTTCTCAGCAGGAGAGCCGGCATCGGCGAAGGTATAGTTAACCGAGTAGCCTAAGCCATTTTCGAACGAGTCTTGTAGCTGCAGCTCAATCCCTTCGATACGACCACCATTAGCATTGTAGTACTCACTGACAGTCCAGTTGTCTTCGCCAGTGTTAGGGTCAACAATACCAATCTGCTGGTTAAGCTCCTGACGAGTCGAAATGAATGAAGAAACATCCTTGATAAAGTAAGTCAAAGAAGCGAGGCCTTCACCACCGAAGTACCACTCTAAGCTGACATCGGCTTGTGTTGCTTTAAATGGGTTAAGGGCAACAGAACCGGTTACCAGTTTCTCGTTTTCTGGCGTACCATCGTTGAAACCAGGAAGTGTAGGAGTGGCAAACAGCTCAGAATAGTTTGGACGAGAGATCACCTGCGCAGCAGAAGTACGTAAAATTAAATCATCAGCGAGATCAAATACAACGTTAATACTTGGTAGTACATCGCTATAGCTCGACTTATCTGTGCTCAGCTCATCAGCGTACTCGCCCTCAGGGCGGCTTAATGCATAGTAATCAGAGCTCACATCAGTATTGATAAATCGTAGACCGAAGTTACCGCGGATCCCTTCAGCTTCGAAGTTAGCCATGGCATAAGCGGCCAGGTTTTTCTCATTCAGGGTACCGTAACCAGACTTGTCACGAGTAAAGCCGTCAACAGAAGCCTTGGCGTCACGGATCATGGCATCAAAATTAGGCTTAGGCAGGGTAAAGCCTGCGCCAGAAGAGATAGTACCTGAATAGTATTCAGAGGCATCTTTAGCCACTATGTCACCCACGATAGCCGCATCAGTCTGCTGCGTCACGTCATGGTCAGCATAGCGCACGCCCGCCTTGATAGAGGTGATGGCACCAAGATCAACCGGGAAAGTCAGGTCAAACTGAGCATAGGTCTCTTCGTCAGTGTTAGGCTGCTTCTTCAGCGCCCAGCCAGCGGTTTCTAGCTGACCGTTAAAGTCGCCCGCATCGAAGGACTTGTTGGCGATGTCGATCAAAATCTTCTCGCCTGTCGCGTCATAATGACCGGCAAAGTCGCCCGGCTGACCAATTGAGTTACCATAGTTAGAGGTCAGGCTGGTACCGCCATCAGCCTTGGTGTTACCTACGCGACCTTCAAGGGTGAAGTTTTCTGCTTCATATTTGAAGTCCAGATCATAGGTATCAGACGACATCTCGGCTTCACGAGCCCAAGTCTGCGCCCAGGCAAATCCACCCTCACCGGTATGGGTGATATCGGTACAGACACCTGCGGCATTGGTCTGATTACAGGTACTAACGCCTTGCTGTGTCGGGAAGAGGAAAATAGAGGTGTTGGCGTTATTTGCCTTAAGATCTAGGCTAGTCACCGTTAGGCCGAACTCTAGGTTGTCGGTCGGACGATACTGAGCTGCGATGTTGTAAGCGGTGCGCTCGCGATCTTGCTGGAAAGTTGTAGGTACTATCTCACCCCAACCTAGCAAGGTTTCGATACCGTTACGTTGATAATCGGTTTGAGAGCCTGCGGCAGAGACTAAGATACCAAAGGTCTCGTCGTCGTTGGCCCAGCTATACAGGCCTGAAACGGCAGGATCTGTCGCCTCAGAGACAGTACCGTAATCACCCTTGGCACTTAGAAATAGCGTGTTAGCATCTAAATCCAATGGCTTACGAGTCTTGACGATCACCGTACCACCGATACCACCTTCTGTGATGTCGGCCTGAGAAGACTTATAGACTTCGATGCCACTTACCATCTCGGGTGGCAGTAGAGAGTAGTTAAAGCTACGGTCGATGGCCTGTTGGTCAAACCAACCCGTTGAGGCAACTGAGTGGCCATTTAACAGGGTACGGGTTAACTGAGCAGAGGCACCGCGAATCGACACCTGTTGGCCTTGGCCAAACTGGCGGTTTACGGTAACACCTGGAATACGCCCTAAAGACTCACCAACATCGCCATCAGGGAACTTACCAATGTCTTCGGCCGTTACGGCATCGACAACGGCATCAGAAAATCGCTTGGCGTTAATAGACGCCTTCATCGAAGCACGTAGACCACGTACTTCAATTTTTTCAATATTGTCAGTATTAACCGCTTCTGCTTCGGCCTCAGCCGCAAACGCAGAAACAGACACTGCACCACTCATGAGCAGGGCAATGTTTGTAGCTAGTACACTTTTCTTAAAAGTAGATGGTCGCATCTCGTTTCCCTTCCATAACTTTATTATCTTTTTTCGTATTCATAACCATTCCCGCAGGAATGACAACGCTGTCATGTGAGTACAAAGATTACACAACAATTAACAGATGCGCCACAACAAAATAACCAAAAGCGGGAATTTCTTTGGATTTATACATTTATTAAACAAAATACACTTTCCAAACAACAATGCAATTTATTGATAAAAAAGAGAAAAAACCACTTACACCTGTAAGAAGACAAAAGTAATTCGAGATAGAAATCAATTTGATGATTGCTTAATAGTGGAAAACTTAGCAATATTGTCGCCAGGGGAAGTGAGATCTACTGTATAACCATACAGTAGATTATTTAAGACATATTTGAATTCTGATGCAGCTAGACTCTGCTCAGACACAAAGAGTATCCGCTAGATGAAAGTCACCATTAATGATGTCGCAAAATATGCCGGCGTCTCCATAAAAACGGTTTCACGGGTTACGAATAACGAACCTTCGGTTCGTCAGGCGACAATAGATAAAGTCAATCAGGCCATTGCCGCACTTAACTATCAACCCAATGTGGCAGCCCGTAATCTAGCCGGCACAAAATCCTATGTGATCGCCTTTGTCTACGACAACCCCAATGCCTACTATGTCATTGATATGCAAAATGGTATTTTGTCTTCCTGTAAGCAAAGAGGCTATGAGCTACTCATCCACCCCTGCGATGCCAAGTCCGACAATATCTGCCAGGAGCTGGTCGATATGGTACGCCAGGCCAGGCTGTCGGGCTTAGTTCTCACCCCGCCTCTGTCGGAAGACCCAAAAGTCTTGGCGGCCCTAGATCAGATTAACGCCAATTATGTCCGCATTATTGCAGGTGAAGAGGTGAGCCCGACCGACGGTTTATCAATCCTAGTCAATGACAAACATGGCGCGGTATCCATCACTCAGCATCTTATCGATCTCGGCCATAAAAATATCGCCTTTCTGAGCGGTGACCACCAGCACGAATCCACCAAGGAACGTCTGGCGGGGTTTAAGGCGGCCCTGCAAAGCAACAACCTAACACTGGATGAGTCAAACATTATTAACGGCCAGTATTCTTTTGAGTCGGGCGTTGAAGGGGCTAAAACACTACTGGCTAAATCGAATCGCCCTACCGCCATTGTGGCCTGTAACGATGAAATTGCCGCGGGTGCACTCTTTGCGGCAAGATTAGCAGGGGTCGCGATACCCGAGGAACTCTCTATCGTCGGCTTCGAGGACAGCCCCTTCTCAAGGCAAACCTGGCCTAAGTTAACCACAGTCCATCAACCTAATAAGCTGATTGCCCAGACGGCGACCGAGTTACTCATCGAAAATCAAGGCAACAAGCAAAGTGAGACGACTCACCAAGTGTTTATTCCTGAACCCGTGCTAAGAGACTCGTCGGCAAAGCTGAGAGCCAGCTAATATAGTTGGACTCGAGAAGCAGATATAAAAAAACCGCTGACTTATCATCAGCGGTTTTTCTTTTGGCGAATTTAAACCGCCTCTTCGTTCTCTTCACCGGTACGAATGCGGATCACGCGTTCGACTTCGGTAACAAATATCTTACCGTCACCTATCTTACCCGTTCTGGCGGTATCGACGATGACCTCAAGTGCTTGGTCCAGTTGCTCATCTTGAATAACCAACTCAATTTTCACCTTAGGTAAGAAATCCACCATGTACTCGGCACCGCGATAGAGCTCTGTATGCCCTTTCTGGCGCCCAAAACCTTTGACTTCAGAAACCGTCATGCCGGTAATACCGATCTCCGCCAGAGATTCACGCACATCATCTAACTTAAACGGCTTAATAATGGCCTCGACCTTCTTCATCAAACGCTCCCTAAAATTCTACTGACCCAATTCAACAAAACCTAAGCTTATTAGGCACTAGCTTACCACGTCCATCCAAACCACCAAAGATGATTATATCGAGAGATAAAATGATTCAATATTCATAGAGCAGAACAATATATGCCAGTCGCCTAAACCTGAACCAACTCTTCTATACTCAATGAACTCGCCCAAAAAACGAGCTCAGGTCATTGCAGGAAGCATAGACTAAATACAGCAAGGAATAGCCATGAAACATCGTAATGGATTTACGCTTATTGAATTAATGGTCACTATCGCCGTATCGACCATCCTACTTTCTATAGCCATACCCAATTTGTCGGACTTACATAGAGCTTATCGAGCCGATGCCGCCATAAAAATCATCCAACAAACACTGCAATTTGCGAGAAATAACGCCATCAACTACGGTGTGCGGGTTACTGTATGTCCGCTCAAAGACAATCAATGCAGCAATGACTGGCATCTAGGGCTGAGCGTTTTCACCGACTCAGGAACCAGTAATCAAATCGACGGCGCAGATAAGTTGCTAATGCAAACCACTACATTCGATAGCAGTGACATTGTCTACTACAACCGAGCCGCCGCTCGTTTTCAACCTGATGGGCTCGCATCGGGCAGCAACGGCACACTTAGGTACTGTCCAGATTCAGCAAACAGCCCTTATTCCAAAGCCGTCATCGTCAATCAGGCCGGTAGAGTAAGATTTTCGAAGGAGAAGAATATCAGCTGCAACCAATAACAAGCTCACAGTAATACTTCACGCCAATTTTAATCAAGCCGACAAATTATTGGCATTAAAAAGAATAGCTTATATATACTGAAATCCTAAAACTTCTCGCTTATACTTTGTATCAGTATCAGCGAGGAACTTTAAATGTGTAACAATAATAAAGGCTTTACCTTAGTAGAATTGATGGTCACCATTGCCGTTGCCGCAATACTCTTGACTATCGGCGTTCCCTCTTTAACCTCTGTATATGAACAAGTTAGGGTAAACAATAACGTTGAAAAAATTCACGATCTCTTCGCTTTTGCCCGTAACCAAGCCGTTAGTTATGGTGCAACGGTAAATGTATGCTCTTTCGCTACGGCAACGTCATGCGGAACAAGTACAGACTGGAGTGGTGGCATCAGAGTTTACATAACTGATGCAACAAATACAGACCATGAACTAAGAGCCATCGATAGTTTTAATGCCCAAGACAAAGTTAAAGCATCGGCCATCTCAATGACTTTTTCTGCCGACGGATTATCTTCAGGTGGAAATGTGACCTACTGCCCGAATGACAAAGCCTCAAACTCACAAAGCATTCAAATAAGCACCAGCGGATTAGTATCCTATGGCCCAACAGGCAATGCCTGTTAGTAAAAACGTAATTAACAGGCATTAAAAAGCCCCTAATAGGGGCTTTTTGATCTGATCCAATACTTTTGGACATCTCGCTAAGTGAGTAAACTCGCTTATTGAGGTGAAATATGTCAACAAAGAAACCCCGCAAGATCCACACGCAAGAATTTAAAACAGAAGCGCTGAAGCTTGCTCTGAAAATTGGTGTAGCCGCAGCAGCGCGTGAGCTTAATCTTTACGAGTCACAACTCTTGTAGTGGTCAACTAAAATTGGCCACGGTTTTGTATTCAAGCCAGTATCTTCGCTCTGACTCATTGGGTGTCAGCCCACCGTTATATTGATGTGGTCTCAGCTGACTGTAATACCCCGTCACATATCGCGAAATTTCACTCTTAGCCTCACCGATATCCCGATAGCCGGTCATCGGTATCCATTCTGTTTTTAAGCTTCTAAAGAAGCGCTCCATYGGGCTGTTGTCCCAGCAGTTTCCTCGTCGACTCATGCTCTGCTTAATATGATAGCGCCAGAGCTGTTGGCGGAAGCGGCGGCTGGTATAGTGGCTTCCTTGGTCACTATGRAACATTAGGTCTTTCGGCCTTCCTCGCGCCTCAAAGGCCATGGTTAGTGCCTTGCTTGTTAGCGCACTATCGGGCGAAAATGACATCGCCCACCCCACCGGTTTACGTGCAAACAAGTCCAGAACAACGGCAAGGTAAGCCCATCGTTTTCCTGTCCACACATAGGTCACATCGCCACACCACACTTGATTGGGAGCCGTCACAGCAAACTGGCGGTCAAGGAGATTAGGGATGG
>NZ_JAKEVJ010000083.1:0-16658 GCF_022398425.1 Shewanella sp. Isolate7
TCGTCGCACAGCTCTGGCTTTGATAGCAGCGACAGTTCAAGGCATTCAACTGAGGRCATGCCGAGGCCTGCTGAAGTTGAATAATGCCGAAATGGTGTTGCTATCAAAGCCCCGCAGGGCGAGGCTTACAGCGGTATTTGCTGCGTTACAGTTCTTGCGAAGGACTAGGGCCATTCGCTGCAAACTGTGCCTTGCATCTATCCACTTTAAGCACACGCAGAGCAAGCACGGGACTTATTCGCACCTTCCCTAGAGCTTTCATGCTATCGGAATAAAGATACAAAGGGTCACATTTGTATTATTTGTGAGGGTTATTTGTTGGTAATTTTATTGGTGTGTTGATTAATTTAAAAATGATTTTCAATATATCCAAGTTAAATTTTATTGGCCACTGATTAATTAAAGTGTTGTTGGTTTAATTTTTTTAATTTAAATCTGTTAATCCTGAACCTTGTCGCAATTGCCGCTTATTCAATATTCTAAAAGAAGGGCTGGCACCTGCTGCTTTTCTCCTCGCTTGTAAAATATTGTAACAACAGATCCAAGGCTTTTTCAGCATCCTTATTCATTAGGGGCTTTTCGCTCGGTGATTGTTAATGACGGCGGCTTTATGTGCAAATTGCGTAACGACAGCGGATTGAAACGCCTATAAATGTGATGGGTGTCACAGTTTTGTCTTTTGTGTGCGTTGTGATTGTGTTGCAGCCCAGGCCGAGTAAAACACTGCCTAGGGTCAACTAACCTAGTTAATTAAACCAGATTAATGCCTATTCACTCATTTGCCTGAAATATCAAACTCGATCAGTTACTTAAATGAGACTTTTTGTTAACCTTTATTTTTCATTGGTTAATAAATTGGTGGATTGACGGCTTTAGGGGGAAAAGACAGTATCGATTCGAGCGTTGAATAAATAAAAGAACGGCGCCGAATAAAAATTGAATTAGGGAGTAGACCTACATGATTAAAAAAAGCAGATTAGCTGCAGCAGTTAAATTAAGTTTAATTGCGACAGTGTCGACCAGTGGATATTTTGTTGCCAACAATGCAGTTGCTGCCGAAGAAAGTGCCTCTTTTGAACGTATCGCGGTGACCGGCTCACGCATTCAACGTCAAGACATGGAAACGGCTTCACCGGTAACCGTTATCGATGCCAGTGCCATTCGCGCCGAAGGTTACAATTCGGTCGACGAGATCCTACAGGCACAACCTGCCATGGCCGGTATGGCGGTAGGTTCTACCACTAACAATGGTGCCGATGGTGTCGCCCAGGTGGATCTGCGTGGTATGGGCGCGAGCCGTACCTTGGTACTGTTAAATGGCCGCCGTATGGTTAACTCAGGTTCGGGTGCAGATAGCGCCGTGGATCTCAACACCATCCCAGTGGCGATGATCGCTCGTGTGGAGATCCTGAAAGATGGCGCCTCGGCCGTGTATGGTTCCGACGCCATTGCCGGTGTGGTTAACATCATCACCAAGAAAGATTTCGAAGGCTTCCAGCTAGACATCAATGGCGGCGCAACCGACAAGGGTGACGGTGAAAACGTCGAGATCAGTGCACTCTATGGCTTCAATACCGATGGTGGTAATTACACCTTTGGTGTGGCCTATTCGGATCGTGGCGGCGTGATGCAAAAAGATCGCGACTGGGTGGAGAAGGGCGCCAGTAGCTTTATCCCAACCGGCTCGCTAGGCGGTAAGGTACAGGATGAGAACGGTAACTGGGTCGATCGCACCGAGGGTTATGACTTTACCCAGGATAGCTGGCTGCAGACGCCAAATGAGCGTTACAGCTTCTTCGCCAACGCGACGCAAGAATTGGCTAACGATATCGTCTTTACCGGTGATCTCTTATACACCAAGCGTCAATCTGAGCAGATGATGGCGGCTCAGCCGGCCTCTGTGATGCTGGATGTGTGTACGCCAAGTTCAACCGGCAACTGCATCACGCTCACCGATGAGATGATTGCTGGCGGTATCAAGCCTGATGATCAAGGCCGCGTGGAATACCGCAGAAGAACCACAGATGCCGGTAACCGTATCTATGAGCAAGACACAGATACCCTGCGCGTATCTGCCGGTCTAGCCGGTGAGTTCGATGTTCATACGGGTATCGCATGGGACCTTTCTTACACCTATGGTAAGAACAAGGCTGAGACCTGGGTTCATAACTCAATCAACGCCAAGAACATGGAGCAGTCTGTCTATGATAATCAGGATGCCTGGTTCAGCGGCGACCCGCTGTCTCAAGCCATCATTGACGACATCAGCTACCTTGAATCCACCACGGGCGGTAACGAGCAGCACATCGTCTCTGGTGTGATCAGCGGTGAAGCCTTCGACCTGGAAGCGGGCCCTGTCGCTTATGCGATCGGCGCCGAATACCGCCATGACAGCGGTTACTACAATCCCGATCCTGTGATCGTGGCGGGTGAAGGCACGGCGGCGCAGCAAGATCCTACCGATGGTAGCTACAGCGTGATCTCTGTGTATCAAGAGGTGAGCGTACCTTTCACCGACAAGCTAACCGGTGAATTCGCGCTGCGTTTCGATGACTACTCTACCTTTGGTAACGCATCGACCTGGAAGATAGGTTTAACCTATGAGGCGACCGACGACCTTATGCTACGCGCCGTGGCGGCTACCGGTTTCCGTGCGCCAAACGTGAGCGAGCTGTATGGCGGTAACGTGGGTTCATACGACTATCTGGACGATCCTTGGGGTAACGAGCAGGACCCACAGATTTTGGTGAACTACACCTCTGATCCCGATCTGAAGGCGGAATCGTCTGAGTCTTACACTGCAGGTCTTGTCTACTCGCCGAGCTATATCGATGGCATGTCGCTGACCTTGGATTACTGGCGCTTTAAGATCACAGATGCTATCTCGCGTCTGGATGTTCAGGCGGGTCTAAATGCCTGTCACGCCGGTGATACCACTGCCTGTGAAACTTTCGGTATCACGCCTGACGGTAACCTGGAAAACCTGACCAACCCGCTGACCAACGTTGGCTATCAAGACACGAGTGGTGTCGACTTTAACCTGGCTTACCGTTTTGAGGGCCTGGGCTTAGATTGGAGCATCAGCAACGATTTAACCTACCTGCTTGAGTTTGAGCAGGATGGCATCGACTACACAGGCACTATCGGTGGCATGTTCGGTGGCTATTCTAAGGTGAAGAACAACTTTAGCGTGAAGGCTGGCCAGGGTGACTGGAGTGTGATGTACTCTAATCGCTTTATCGGCGAGATGGACGACATTAACTATGGTGATGCGGTTGACTCTGTGCTGTACCACAACATCTCTGGTATGTACCACATCAACGACAGCATTACCGCAAGTCTGGGTGTAAAGAACTTTACCGATGAGAAGCCTGTAATGGTGGCCAGCGGTAACGAGGCGGGCACAGTGCCTGAGGTGTACGACACTATCGGCCGTCAGATCTACGGCGGTGTAACCGTTAAGTTCTAAGTTGTAGAACCTAATAAAAAAGCGCCCTAGGGCGCTTTTTTTTATGCAAGTTTAACGATTAGCCTAAACCCTGCTGGGCAGATTTCATCTGAATAAACTCAATCTTGTAACCATCGGGATCTTCGACAAAGGCAATCTCTGTGGTGCCCCCGGCAACCGGACCTGGCTGGCGTGTCACCTTACCGCCTGCGGCTTCGATGGCTGCGCAGCGGCTGTAGATATCCTCTTCGCCAATCGCCAGATGGCCAAAGCCGCTGCCGAGATCGTACTTGTCTGTGTCCCAGTTGTAGGTGAGTTCAACCACTGCGGCGCCTGTGGCCTCTTCGTCGAAGCCGACGAAGGCAAGGGTATAACGATACTCTGGGTTTTCAGACTTGCGCAGGAGTTTCATGCCCAGGATCTCGGTGTAAAAATGTATGCTACGATCGAGATCGCCGACTCTCAGCATGGTATGTAAAAGTTGTGCCATAAGGACCTCTTTTTAGGAAAATGCTAGGCCCAAGTATACCTTATTTATCCGCTATTTAAATCTGATACATCAACCTTGCTTTTGTCATAAACCCCTATTGAAATCATATTGGCCTTGCCATGATCCCGCTCACAGAATCAGTCTATGTCACTGGTGTTCAAGCGGATGGCTGAGATAATGAAGCCTGGTTATTAGAGGAGCTGTCGATGCCAACCGAACTAAAAATGGCCCTAGGACTTACGGTCACCATAGCACTGTTTCTATCTGTGTTCTTTATGAGCATGTTTTAATTCGTCTGCCTGATTTGGCAGTCGAATCGTACAAAAAAAGCCGCTTTTGCGGCTTTTTTATGTTTAAACGTAGGTATCCATCTCGCCTTGGTGCTTTTAGCGCTTACCAAGACCAAGAAGACTTACTCGTCCGGATAGACCTTCTCTTTAAACTCACACAAGTCTTCAATCAGGCAACTTCCGCATCTTGGCTTGCGCGCAACACAGGTGTAGCGCCCGTGGAGAATAAACCAGTGGTGTACATCCACCTTAAACTCGGCAGGCACAACCTTTAACATCTTTTGCTCGACCTGATCCACGTTTTTGCCCATGGCAAACTTGGTGCGATTAGCGACGCGAAAGATGTGGGTATCGACGGCGATGGTTGGCCAGCCGAAGGCGGTGTTTAACACCACGTTGGCCGTCTTACGACCCACTCCCGGCAAAGCCTCCAGTGCCTCACGGTCTTCGGGCACCTCACCGCCATGCTTCTCCAGCAAGATCTCGCAGGCCTTGATGACGTTGATGGCCTTGTTGTTATACAGGCCTATGGTCTTGATATATTCTTTGAGTCCCTCGACGCCCAGATCGTAGATGGCGCGCGCCGTATTGGCCACGGGAAACAGTTTGTCGGTGGCCTTGTTGACGCTCACGTCCGTAGCTTGGGCCGACAGGGTAACGGCAACCAGCAGCTCGAAGGGGGAAGAGAAGTTAAGTTCCGTTTCTGGCTTAGGGTTGTTGTCGCGAAAGATCTCCAGGATCTTACGACGCTTTTCGGTATTCATAACTTAACTCACCTTGGTAATGCGTGCGCGGGTGACGGCTGGGGCAGCCTCTGGGGCCGGTTTACGTGCCTCGAGCTGCTTGTCGATCATGTTCTTGATGGCAATGAGGAAGCCCATGGCGATAAAGGCGCCGGGTGGCAGCATCGCCAGCAGGAAGTTGGTATCCACCTGCCATAGGTGAATCGTTAATCCCTTGGCCCAGTCACCGAGCAGTAGGTCGGCACCATCAAATAGCGTGCCTTGGCCGAGGATCTCACGACAAGCCCCGAGCAGCATAAGCACTAGGGTGAAGCCCAATCCCATCATCAGGCCATCAAAGGCTGCTTTAACCACGTTGTTACGTGAGGCAAAGGCCTCGGCGCGCCCTATGATGACGCAGTTGGTGACGATAAGGGGCAAGAAGATCCCAAGTGACAGGTATAGTCCGTAGGCGTAGGCGTTGATCAACAGCTGCACACAGGTCACTAGGGCGGCGATGATCATCACAAATACGGGAATGCGGATCTCCTTAGGCACAAACTCTCGCACCAGGGAGACCAGCACGTTGGAGCCGACCAGCACAACAAGCGTGGCTAACCCAAGGCCGATGGCATTGGTGAGTGTGGCGGTGACTGCGAGCAGTGGACACAAGCCCAGGAGCTGGACCAAGCCCGGATTATTCTTCCACAATCCTTGCCAGGCGATATCACGATAGTTACTCATATTGCACCTCACAGTTGGCAGGGCGGCTTAGCAGTGTCTGCTTGTTGGCATTAAAATAGCGCAGGGTGCGTTTAACCGCACCGACGTAGGCCCTGGGGGTGATGGTCGCGCCGGTAAACTGATCGAACTGACCGCCATCTTTCTTTACCGCCCAACGCTTGTCTTGTTCACCTTGAATACTCTGACCCTTAAAGCTCAATACCCAGGGAGACTTACGCAGATCTATCTTATCGCCAAGGCCAGGCGTTTCGTTATGGTTGAGGGTACGCACGCCCAGAACCTCTCCTTTGACATCGATGGCGACGACCAGTTTGATTTGGCCGTTATAGCCATCTGGCGCGACCGTTTCCATGGCGATGGCCACGGGCTCGCCGCCTTGGCTAGCGATGTAGGCGGGCAGGGGCTCATCGACTCCCAGTACGTCGGCGTCCTGGATCAGTATACAGTGCTCGATGAGTGCGTTGTCATGTATTTCATCAGGGATGATCTGATGCAAGGTTCTCATGAGTTCGAGATCTTGCTGCTGCTTGATCCGCTCGAAGGTTGACTGGTTAACCAGGGCCACCAAGGCAGTACACAGGAGGGCGAATAAACCCAGTAAGCTAGCATTTTTGACGATAGAACGTTTCACTTCATACTCCTGCCGTGGGCTTAGCGGCTTGCTCTGTGGCCGTAGGCTCGGGGTTTGACATAATAATCGATAAAGGGTGCGCACAGGTTAGCCAATAGTACGGCAAAGGCAAAGGCATCAGGATAGCCGCCGAAGCTGCGGATCAGATAGACCAGCAGGCCAATCAGCGCACCGAAGATCAGTCGCCCACGAGTGCTGGTTGCGGCGGTAACCGGATCGGTGGCGATAAAGAAGGCCGCTAACATGGTGGCGCCGGAGAAGAGATGCAGCAGCGGGCCCATGTGCGTGTCGGGGCTCAGCAGATAGCCGATACTGGCGCAGACAAACAGACTCGCTAAGATGGCGGTGCTGATCTGCCAGCGGATCAGTTTCAGCTTGAGCATCACCAGACCGCCAGCCAGATAGGCCAGGTTGATCACCGCCCAGCCGATACCAAAGCCATCACTGAAGCTAGTCTTAGCGAGGATCTCATCCAAGGTTAAACCGGTAGACAGACCAGTCTTGACCGCATCCAGTGGCGTGGCCATGGTTACGCCATCGATACCGGCGCGGTAGGCGAGGATCTGCTCGGCGTCTGCCCCCTGAAAGATGATACTCAGGCTTTGTAATAATCCTAGGTCATTCAGCGCTGCGCCACTCGGCGCGACCCAGCTGGTCATCTGCACCGGGAAGGAGATAAGCAGCATCACATAGGCTGCCATGGCGGGGTTAAAGATGTTGTTGCCCAGGCCGCCATAGAGTTGTTTCACCACTAAGATGGCAAACACCACGCCGATGCCGGCTATCCACCAGGGCGCCATCGCAGGGATTGCAACGCCTATCAAGAGGCCGGTGAGGGCCGCACTGTTGTCGCTGATGGTCTTACCGACCGGACGTGCGCGTAGCTTTAATACCGCCGCTTCTGTGGCTATCGCGATAGCGATGGCCATGGCTATTTGGATCAGGGTTCCCCAGCCAAAGAAGTAGCACTGAGCCAGCACGCCGGGCAGGGCGCACAGCATGACCTTAAACATCAGGCCGCGAGTTTGTGCCTTGGTGGACAGGTGTGGCGATGAGGCCAACTTAAATGCCATGATTAATCCTTGTGCTCATTGTTTTGGTTCTCTGCCTGGGCCTTGGCCAGCTTCTTCGCCTTGGCCTTAGCAACCGCGGCGGCAATCTTAGCCTTCTTGATAGCTTCGGGATCCTCAAAGGTTGCTTCTTGAACCGCTTGTTCGTCAGACCCCACAGATGCGGCTACTTTTTCGCCAGTCTTGTCCTGTTGGGCTTTTTTAGCCTTGGCCTTAGCGACCGCAGCGGCTATTTTTGCCTTCTTGATGGCCTCGGGATCGTCTGCAGGGACCGCTTGAACCGCTTGTTCGTCGGTCGCGACGGGTTCAGCTAGTTGTTCTTCGCTGTTTGCTTGCTGAGCCTTCTTGGCTTTGGCCTTAGCAACCGCGGCGGCTATTTTTGCCTTCTTGATAGCTTCGGCATCTTCAACGGGGGCTTCTTGAACCGCTTGTTCGTCGGTCGCGACGGGATCAGCTAGTTGTTCTTCGCTGTTTGCGTGCTGAGCTTTCTTGGCTTTGGCTTTAGCAACCGCAGCGGCGATCTTGGCCTTCTTGATCGCTTCGGGGCTGCTCGCCTCTGTCTCTGCGGCGTGTGGCGTTGACGCTTTTGTTGTTGCTTGCTCGCCCTCTACATCCTCTTGTGGTGGAGCATCCGAGGTGAGTGTCGATTCTACCTGGGCCGCCTTCTTAGCCTTGGCGCGGGCAATGGCCGCGGCAACCTTCTCTTTCTGGCTTAAGGGCGCAGTTTCTTGGGCGTCTTGCCCTAGGTTTTGCTCTTCGTCCTGAGTGGCGCCTTGGCTGGCCTCAGATACTTCTGCCGAATTTTGTGCGGCCTTCTTTGCTTTGGCACGGGCGATGGCGGCGGCAACTTTATCTTTCTGACTCATCGCGGCGGCTTCGCCGCTATCTGAGGTTGTCACTTGCTGGCGCGACTTAGCCTGTTCTGTTGAGGCAGGTGCTTCAGACTCGGCCTTTTGCGCAGCCTTCTTGGCCTTGGCGCGTGCTATTGCCGCGGCAACCTTATCTTGTGGTTTTGCAGCACCCTTGCTTTCATTAAGGTTGGCGGTCGCTGGCACCTGATCTTGTTCTTGTGCGGCTTTCTTGGCCTTAATCCTTGCCATGGCAGCGGCGACGGCGTCTTTATCTGACCCTGTCATCTGCGCCTTGCGGCGTTCGGCAGCCAGCTTGGCTTTCTCTTCTCGCGCCTGTTTTTCCTGCTCGAGACGCAGGGTGCGGGAGTCGAACCTTTGCTTGGCGAGCTCCGCCTGTTTCTTCTCCTCGGCCTCCTGGCGTAGCGCCGATTTGGCGACGCGATAGTATTCCACTAGGGGGATATCGCTTGGGCAGACATAGCTACAGCAGCCACATTCGATGCAGTCACGTAGGTTGTAGCTGGCGGCCTTGTCATATTCCTCGGCCTTGGCATGCCAAAACAGTTGCTGAGGCAGTAACTGCGCCGGACAGGCTTGGGCGCACTCACCGCAGCGGATGCAAGGCTGTTCGGGACTCGGCGGCGCGACTTCTTGTTCGCTCGGAAGCAAGACGCAGTTGGTACCCTTGTTTATGGGCGCCGCCACATTCGGCAGCATGTAACCCATCATGGGGCCGCCGATGATCACCGGCGAATTTTCATTGCCCCTAAACTGCGCGGCGGTGAGCATATGCTCGACGGGCGTGCCGATAGGCACCCAGTAGTTACCGGGTTTAGCGATATTCTGGCCGGTCAGGGTCACCACGCGCTCAATAAGCGGCATGTTGCGGTAGACGGCCTGGGCAATGCTGTAGGCGGTGCCGACGTTCTGCACCAGAATACCCAGGTTTGCCGGAATGGCGCCCGATGGCACTTCCTGTCCGGTTAAAATCTGGATTAGTTGCTTCTCGCCACCCGACGGGTAGAGAGTAGGGATCTTGCTCACTCGCGCACAGTGACTCGGTAGCTGGCTGCGATTGAGGGCATGGCTCATCAGCTCTATGGCCTCGGGCTTATTGTCTTCGATGGCGACAATGATGCGCTTGGGGCCGAGTAACTGGTGGATGATCGTGATGCCGCGGACGATTTCATCGCAGGCTTCCTGCATCAACTTGTCGTCAGAGGTGATATAGGGTTCACACTCGACGCCGTTGATGATCAATAGCTCGATATCGCTCACAGGTTTGAGCTTGATATGGGTCGGGAAGGCCGCACCGCCGAGACCCGCGATGCCAGCTGCCTGCACGCGGCTGATGATGGCATCATTGTCCATCTGTGCCACCTGTTCGGGGCTGAGCGGCGCATGAACTGTGTCGATCCACTGCTCCAGATGATCGTTTTCAATCACACAGGTCAGCACGGGCAACGCCGAGGCGTGGTTGCTGGGGCGCGCTTCGATGGCGATCACCTTGCCCGATACGGGGGCGTGCACCGGCAGGTAGCGAAAACCTTCACCGAGTGTGAGCGGCTGCCCCTTGGTCACTGTGTCGCCAGCCTTGACGGCCAAGGTACAGTTCTCACCGACACCCGGGACGGGAACCAGATAGTGATCCGCAAGGGGGAGTCTGGCTATCTCACTCTGGTTAGAAAGCGATTTATGCTCGGGTGGATGAATACCGCCGGGAATACGCCAGAGTGTGCCTTTATCTATCTGTTCTAACAAGGTTAACACTTAGATTCCTCGCTAATATTGACCACAGGTATGGCATTGAGCTGCCAGCTCCAGTTGTGTAATGTTTCGCCCACGGGGATCATGTCGATACAATCGACCGGGCAGGGCTCTACGCAGAGATCGCAGCCCGTGCAGTAATCAGTGATCACAGTGTGCATCTGCTTGCCTGTGCCTAGGATGGCGTCGACCGGACAGGCCTGAATACATTTAGTACAGCCGATACACTCATCTTCGCGTATAAAGGCGACCTTCTTCACCTGGGTCTCGGCAGAGGCGGTGAGCGGCTCGGGATCGACACCCATAAGCTCGGCAAGTTTTTCCATGGTGGCGGTGCCGCCCGGTGGACACTTGTTGATCTTCTCGCCGTTGGCGATCGCCTCGGCGTAGGGGCGACAGCCCGGATAGCCGCATTGACCGCATTGGGTTTGCGGCAGCAGGGCCTCGGCCTGATCGATAATGGGGTCACCTTCGACTTTGAATTTTTCGGCGGCGTAACCCAGCAGCGCGCCGAAGGCGAGGGCGAGTAATCCTAATAGGATGATGGCAATAATAACTTGGCTCATGCTTAATTAACCAAACCTGTGAAGCCCATGAAGGCCAGCGACATCAGGCCTGCGGTGATCATCGCGATGGCGCCGCCCTTAAAGGGGGCCGGCACATCTGCGGCGGCCAGACGCTCGCGCATGGCGGAGAAGAGAATGAGTACGATAGAGAAACCGACCGCGGCGCCGAAACCATAGATGGCCGACTCGATGAAGTCGTGCTTTTCGTTGACGTTGAGCAGCGCCACACCCAGTACGGCGCAGTTGGTGGTGATAAGAGGCAGGTAGATCCCCAGGGCCCTGTGCAGCGCGGCGCTGGTTTTCTGTACCAGCATCTCGGTAAATTGCACCACGACGGCGATAACCAAGATGAAGGCCATGGTGCGCAGATAGCTGAGATCGAAGGGGGTCAACAGATAGGTGTCGACCAGATAACTCAGGATAGAGGCAAGGGTGAGCACGAAGGTGGTGGCCATCGACATGCCGATAGCCGATTCCAACTTACTCGATACCCCCATAAAGGGGCAGAGGCCAAGAAATTTAACTAATACAAAGTTGTTGACCAGCACCGTGCCGACCAATAGGAGGAGATATTCGCTCATCTCAATGGGTTATCTATATCTAATTTACGGGCTATTATCGGCCTTTCGGCCGTGATAAACAACACAAAGAATGAAGGGATTATTTATCCCGCCGTCTGACTGCGCGCAGATTGTTCATCCTTTACGGTGAATGGTTTGGGCTTAGCGATGTAATAACCCTGAAGGCCATCCACCAAAAGCTGCTCCAGGGCAAACTTCTCTTCCTGCCGTTCGATGCTAGATGCTATGACGCTAACCGACTGCTTACGGGCGACATCGACAATCATCTTAACGAAGAAACGATTGTTGGAATCTGTGTCGATCCCCTGTGAATAGCTGCCGTCGAGTTTAATAAAGTCGGGCCTGACCTCCTTGAAGAACTTAAAAGATGTGAAGCCCATGCCGAAGTGTTCGACAGACACCCGCGCGCCGACGCTATGCATGTCGCGCACAAATTTATGGGCTTGACGGATATTGGCCTGCATTCCTGCCTCATTAACCTCCAGCACCAGGCGTGAGGCGAGCTGACGCTGTCTCACAAAGATATCTTTCAGCCAGGCGGTAAAGGCCGGTTGGTTGACCGAAGCGGTATTGATGTTAATGCCCAGCGCGCCGGTGAAGGTGGGGGTGTCGAGCAGCAGGCGAAGAGTGCTCAAGATGATGATCTTGTCCAGCTCAATGCTCAGGCCGTGACGCTCGGCCATGGCGACAACCGTTCCCGTAGGCAGAAACTTGCCCTCACTACTGTAGAAGCGAGACAGCAGTTCACTATAGACGTTGTCGGCACCGCGGCAGGGTTGAATGTCCTGGGCGTGAAACTTGATGGCGCGGCGCTTGATGATATCTTCGATGGCCAACTTCCAGTGAGAATCCCCAACCAGCTCCTCATCGCTGAGCTTCTCCTGCACATGATAGCTGTTAGGCCCAAGGGTCTGGGCGATACTGACGGCGGCGTCGGCTACATAGACCAAGGATAGGGCATCGCCACCCTGCTCATAGGGAACTAAGCCTATGTAGGCCACCGACTCGAGATCGCTACCTTGCTGGTACTCATCAAATTGGGCCTTTAACTTTTCCAGTGGCTGCTGGGCATCCTTTAATACCAGATCCGGAATAAAGACGGCGAAATCGGCGCTGCTGATCCTAAACGCCTCTATGTTAGGCATGCCCTGTAGCGCCTTGCGGATACAGGTAGCGACACCGGCTAAATAGTCATCACCTGCGGCGCGTCCCTGGCTCTGGTTAACATGACCTAGTTCTGTGGCCTTGATCATCGCCATCAGGCCGATGCGCGCCTTGCCCGGTTTGGCGAGGGCGTCGAGCTTCTCGGTAAACTTAGGTCGGGTGCCAAATAGCGTCACCGGGTCCTGGTAAGCCTCACGATTGAGCTGCTCGTTATGCTGCTGTAATTGGGCGAATTTATCGTTCAGCGCGACACGGCAATGTTCGAGTGCCTTGCCTAAGGGTTTAAGCTCGCCGTGAAAACGAGAGTGGGCGATGGCATCGAATTTCAGTTCGGCGAAGCCGTCCAAGGCATCGACCGCATGACCTATGGTGCGTTTCTGTCTGACCATTAAGAGGGTAAAGAGTATTGCTAGTGCCAGATAGCCGCCGACTATCCAGATGAGGAGCTGGATATAATGATTGAGGGCGTCATTTGCAATAGTATGGCTCGATAGTTTGACCTGTAAGCGGCCTTGGGGCAGCGCTCGGGTGTTATCCCTTGGCTGATTAAAGAGCAGGGTCGCTAGATCTGTGTCTGAGGTAATGAGTTGGCCATGGGTATAATTGAGGTTGCCGTCCAACTGGTGCACATATTGGAAGAACTGTAGCTCATACTTTTTGCTGAGCAAATTAAAGAGTGCTTGGCCTTGGTCGGGTAGGGGATGTTGCCAAACGGGATCGGCCTGATACTCCTTTAGCTGGAAGTCGGCTATTGCGGCGACCTCTTGTCGCTGGTTGAGATATGCCAGCGCCGCCAAGGCAAGACAAGCCGTAATCAGCAATAGATGTATAGATTTTCCCACGCCCATAAAAAGTAACCTAAGATGATCGACTGCCCATTCTAGCTAAATTTGAAACAGATAGTCTAACGCTTTATGGTTGATGACTTTTTTTAGGATAACGCGGAAGAGGAAACTTAAAGAAGGTGGCTCCCCAGACTGGACTTGAACCAGTGACATACGGATTAACAGTCCGCCGTTCTACCGACTGAACTACTGGGGAATCGAAAGAGATAATATAGTGAAGTGGCTCCCCAGACTGGACTTGAACCAGTGACATACGGATTAACAGTCCGCCGTTCTACCGACTGAACTACAGGGGAGTAGATACTTCTCTATTATAATAAGTGGCTCCCCAGACTGGACTTGAACCAGTGACATACGGATTAACAGTCCGCCGTTCTACCGACTGAACTACTGGGGAATTGATACTTATATCGTTAACAATATTTGGCTCCCCAGACTGGACTCGAACCAGTGACATACGGATTAACAGTCCGCCGTTCTACCGACTGAACTACAGGGGAACATCTAATATTGTTAACTCATCTTCTAAGATTTTACGCTTTGGCTCCCCAGACTGGACTTGAACCAGTGACATACGGATTAACAGTCCGCCGTTCTACCGACTGAACTACTGGGGAATCGTGTAAGCGACTCGTCGTTGAAGACGGAGCGCATATTAAATCGCTCTTACACATGAGTCAACTCGACTTGGCAAAAAAAGTGTAATTATGCTGTTAAGTGCTCATCTAATGCGCATAGTGATCGCTAAGTGCGCATTTTGATGCTTTAACGGCCATATCTGGCTGAAATCTATCGGCTATTGAGGTTTTGCACTCAGTCAATATGACAGCCAAACCAGCTTAGCTATAAGACTGGGTTTTCAAATGTAGTAAAATTTCATCTCGGATGATAAAAGAGCCTCAATGTATAAAAGGGGTTAAAGCCGCGATTATCCTGAGGTTGAGAGAGTTATCCACTAAATCTGTGGATAAGCCTGTGGGTGAGGCATAAAATCGCCGGCCAAACGCAGTGAGCCTGCGGGTTGTACTTAAAATGACAAGAATTAGCGCATCTTAATATTGGCACCAATTATCAACGACTTATAAAAATCAAGCCCCTTTGAGCAATAATCTGTGCGACGTTACAGATATGTAATGCGTTTTAGCACCTAACTTGTGTATTAAATTGGCTACAGGCGTGCGTTTTAGCCTGTTTTTTGAACATTGAGTGGGATTTCCCCTCTTGTACAAAACTTACATGACAAAGCGATGACATTTATAGGGCGGTTAGGTGAATTTTCTCGATGAAGAAAATGTCTGCTCTCAATTGGCTAATAGCTATGGGTACTTTAAGATAGGTGCACAGCTATAAAGGAGTGCACCATTGAGTGAATCAGCGTTCGATCTCGTCTCACAATATGCGCCGGCTGGCGATCAGCCGGGCGCGATCAAGCAACTTGTCGACGGCCTAGATGCCGGGCTCGCAAGCCAGACATTGCTTGGGGTAACGGGATCCGGTAAGACATTTACCATTGCCAACGTTATCAAACAGATGCAGCGCCCAACCATCATCATGGCGCCCAATAAGACCCTGGCGGCACAGCTTTATGGTGAGATGAAGGAGTTTTTTCCTCATAATGCCGTGGAGTATTTCGTCTCCTATTACGACTATTACCAGCCCGAAGCCTATGTGCCCTCGACGAACACCTTTATCGAGAAGGACGCCTCGGTCAATGCGCATATCGAGCAGATGCGCCTGTCGGCCACCAAGGCCCTGCTGGAGCGCCGTGACGTGGTGTTGATCGCCTCGGTGTCGGCCATCTATGGTCTTGGCGACCCCGAGTCCTATATGAAGATGTTGCTGCACCTTCGTCAGGGTGATTTCATGGGGCAGCGGGAGATCTTACAGCGCCTGAGTGAGCTGCAGTATACCCGTAACGATATCGAGCTCGATCGCGGTACCTTCAGGGTGCGCGGTGAGGTGATCGATATCTTTCCCGCCGAATCTGACAAGCAGGCGATTCGCGTCGAGCTGTTTGACGATGAGATAGACCGCCTCAGCCTGTTCGATCCCTTAACCGGCCATATTTTGCAGCGTATCGCCCGAACTACCGTCTATCCCAAGACCCACTATGTGACGCCAAGAGAGAAGATTCTGGCGGCCACCGAGGAGATCAAGGAGGAGCTGAGGGAGCGCAAGCAGTATCTGCTGGACAATAATAAGCTGATCGAGGCCCAGCGGATCTCGGAGCGGGTGCAATATGATATCGAGATGATGACTGAGCTGGGTTACTGTTCGGGCATCGAGAACTATTCGCGCTATCTCTCTGGCAGACGTCCGGGCGAGGGCCCGCCGACCCTGCTGGACTATCTGCCCGCCGATGGCCTGCTGATCCTCGACGAGTCCCACGTGACTGTGCCCCAGATCGGTGCCATGTATAAGGGGGATCGTTCTCGTAAGATGAACCTTGTTGAGTATGGTTTCCGCCTGCCTTCGGCGCTGGATAACCGTCCGCTTAAGTTTGAAGAGTTCGAATCCTTGATGCCTCAAACCATCTTCGTGTCGGCGACACCGGCCCAATATGAGCTGGACAAGAGTGACGGCGAGATTGCTGAGCAGGTGGTGCGCCCAACAGGTCTGTTGGATCCTGAGATAGAGGTGCGCCCGGTGGCGATACAGGTAGACGATCTGCTGTCCGAGGCGAACAAGCGTGTGGCTGTAAACGAGCGCGTGTTGGTAACCACCCTTACTAAGCGGATGGCAGAGGATCTCACCGAGTATCTGGACGAGCATGGGGTGAAGGTACGTTATCTGCACTCTGACATCGACACGGTCGAACGGGTAGAGATCATCCGCGATCTGCGTCTCGGAGTGTTCGATGTGCTGGTCGGCATTAACCTGCTCAGGGAGGGGCTAGATATGCCAGAGGTCTCTCTGGTGTGCATCTTGGACGCCGATAAGGAGGGCTTCCTGCGCTCCGAACGTTCACTGATTCAGACCATAGGCCGCGCCGCCCGTAACGTGAATGGCAAGGTGATCCTCTATGCCGATACAGTAACTAAATCGATGGCTAAGGCCATTGGCGAGACAGAGCGACGCCGAGAGAAACAGCATCAGTTTAACCTGGCCAATGGCATTACGCCAAAAGGGGTCTCGAAGAAGATTGCAGATGTGATGGATTTGGGTGAGCATAACGAGCATACCGCCAAGGTATTGCCCAAATACCAGAAGGTGGCCGAGTCCAGAACTACCTATGCCAAGCAAGATGCATCCAGCCTCAGTCATCAGATCGATGAACTCGAGAAACGTATGCATCAACATGCCAGAGACCTGGAGTTTGAACAGGCCGCCGCACTGCGTGATGAGGTACTTGCCCTGCGCGAGGCGCTGATTAAGGCCTAGTGCTAATACCAATCGTAATAAATAATTGATCATTCTAGCTTGTTAAAACGCTCGATAACTGTATTAGTATTTTTAATTGTAGAATAACTACTTATCTAAAAATCCTGC
>NZ_JAKEVJ010000084.1:0-16220 GCF_022398425.1 Shewanella sp. Isolate7
GTACTTGCTCTGCGTGTGCTTAAAGTGGATAGATGCAAGGCACAGTTTGCAGCGAATGGCCCTAGTCCTTCGCAAGAACTGTAACGCAGCAAATACCGCTGTAAGCCTCGCCCTGCGGGGCTTTGATAGCAACACCATTTCGGCGTTATTCAACTTCAGCAGGCCTCGGCATGCCCTCAGTTGAATGCCTTGAACTGTCGCTGCTATCAAAGCCAGAGCTGTGCGACGACTTGTTCGCACCTTCCCTAAAAGGAAACGTGGGGAAAGAGGTTCATCGGAGTATCTTTATCTTCTGCAACATGAAGAAATGTAAAGTAGTCGAATTAAACGTTCAGTTGGATCATGTTCATCTTGTTGTGCGTACACCACCGAGTTTAAGCGTGTCAGAGTTAGTAGGTGTATTAAAGGGAAGAACAGCGATTAGATTATTCGCGAAGTATCCATATTTAAGAAAGAAGAAGTTGTGGGGTAATCATTTCTGGCAACGTGGTTACTTTGTGGCTTCGGTAGGAGCGAATGAGGAAATAATTAGGCGMTACGTGCGGCATCAAGACAGACAAGAGAAGGAAGAGGCCGAGCGTCAATTACAATTGAACGTTGATTAATAAATAAGCCCCCTTATAGGGGGCCAATCAAAGCCACCTTCTATGAAGGTGGATTCTTTACTTTTGCTATCTTAGCTCTGGCGCATCACGCCTTTTAACAAGAATGCGGGTTACCAGCCACACTGGCGGTTAGCCTGTTTGTTCTGTTCATCCAGCCAGACTTTTAGCGGTGCAAAATAGTCGATGACGGCAGAGGCATCCATGGTTTTCTTGCCCGTCACCACTTCCAGGGCTTCCGGCCAAGGCTTGCTCTGACCCATCTCTAACATGGCATTGAGCTTGGCGCCCGCCGCCTTGTTACCATAGATGCTGCAACGGTGGACTGGGCCTGTATCGCCGGCGATATCACACAGTGCCTTGTGGAACTGGAACTGAAGAATATGCGCCAGGAAATAGCGGGTGTAAGGCACGTTGCCAGGCACGTGATACTTGGCACCCGGATCGAAGTCGGCTTCGCTACGAGCGATTGGTGCCTTAACGCCTTGGTACTTCTCACGCAGATCCCACCAGGCTTGGTTGTACTGCGCCGGAGTGATCTCGCCGCTGAAAACCTTCCAGCGCCATTGATCTATCATCAGACCGAAGGGCAGAAAGGCGACTTTATCCAGCGCCTGTCTTAGCAGTAGGCCGATATCCTTAGAGGCGTCGGGTACCTGCTCGAGTAGGCCGATCTGTTTCAGGTAACTTGGGGTGATAGACAGTGCTATGGTATCGCCGATCGCCTCGTGGAAGCCGTCGTTGGCGCTGTTCTTAAAGATGAAGGGCTGCTCTTTATAGGCGCGCTGATAGAAGTTATGACCCAGTTCGTGGTGGATAACGGTGAAGTCTTCAGCCGTCTTCTGGATACACATCTTGATACGAATATCATCCAGGTTGTCCAGATCCCAGGCCGAGGCATGGCAGACCACGTCACGATCCTTGGGCTGCACAAACAGCGAGCGGCTCCAGAAAGTGTCTGGTAGCGGGTCGAAACCCAGCGAGGTAAAGAAGCTTTCGGCTTGTTTTACCATCTTATGCTCATCGTAGCCCTGTTTCGCTAAAAGCTCGGTCACGTCATAGCCGGGATCCGCATCTTGCGGCGCAACCATGTCGTAGACGTTACCCCACTGCTGTGCCCACATGTTGCCTAAAAGGTGTGCGGGAATGGGCCCCTGCTTAGGTGCCACCTCGTCGCCATATTGTTCGTTCAGCTCACCTCTGACGTAACAGTGCAGAGATTCATACAGGGGTTCAACCTGGCCCCAGAGTCTGTCGAGTTCGGTAGAGAAAGCATCGGGCTGCATGTCGTACTGGCTGCGCCAGAGTTCAGACAGGTTGGCATAACCCAGATCCTTAGCGCCTTCATTGGCTAACTCGACCTCACGTTCAAAAAGGGGGCGCATTGGCTTGGCGATTTCACGCCAGCCCTGCCAGATCTCCTCGAGCTCTTTGGGATCGCGAGAGTTGGCCATGATGCCCGAAAGCTCAGGTTGAGTCAGACAGCGTCCATCGGCCAGGCAATATTTGCCCTTACCATAGAGACCATTTAGCTCGGCGCTGATGTTAGCAAGCTCGGCATTCTTCTTAGGATCGAGTGGCGCAGGTAACACGAGAGCGCTGCGTAATATGTTGAGTTTACGTGCGTTGACCTCATCCAGAGGTAGCTGGCTATAGTTAGCGGCCTGGGTGGCAAGCTGTACCGACAGGGCGGTCTGACGTTCACCGACAGAGGCGGCGAGGGCGGCCGTGTCTTCGGTGATAAAGTTACTGTAGATCCATTCGGCGCGATTCTGTTCGATGGACAGTTCGGCTAGTTGGTTTTCGGCCTTGTCGATAAACTGATTGGCCTGGGCTACTGGATCTTGTTTCGGGCTCGTTTGAGCGGCTTTGTCTTCGCCGTTAGACTTAGCCGCGTTGGTCTCACCTTCACAGCCGCTGATCCCTAGAGAGAGTGCTATGACCACGGCAATCGGGGTCAACTTGGCACAAATTGGTTTCATAAGAGCTTCCTTTGTTGTTTTTGTGGGGCTTTTTGTGAGGCATAGTTTACTCAATTTCGCCAAAGTTTACAGTTTATGGCGTCTCTGTGTGTTTCGCGATCGCCTTTATCAGTCGCAAACGAGTGTTACTAGGCGCAAAGCTTGTCGATTTCCATTTGACAATAAGTGAACCAGTGTTTAATTTAAACACACGTTTAAATCAGAGTTGTAGGTCACGGAATGGCAAATCGATCCGACACGAAAACAAGAATACTGGATGCGGCAGAAAAGCTATTCGCCGAGCGCGGCTTTTCAGAAACCTCCTTGCGACTGATCACCAGCAAGGCAGAAGTTAATCTCGCCTCGGTTAACTATCATTTTGGCTCTAAGAAAGAGCTGATCCGCGCCGTGCTCGCGCGCTATCTGGATCGTTTCATGCCAGAAGCCTCCGATGCGGTAGTACAATTAAAACAAGGCAGCGAACCTAGCCTGAACGAGATCTTCTCGTCGCTGGTCAAGCCGCTGCTCGAGCTGAACAAGTTTAAGGCTGATGGCACTCGCACCTTCCTACAGCTGCTGGGTCGTGGCTATATCGAGAGTCAGGGCCATTTAAGATGGTTCATCACCACACATTATGGTGAGCATCTGAGTGAGTTCGTTAAGGCCGTTGCCGAAAGTGCACCACATATTCCCCCCGCAGAGATGTTTTGGCGATTACACTTTACCTTAGGCACTGTGGTCTTCACCATGGCATCCGCCGATGCCCTGACAGAGATTGCCGAGGCCGATTTCAATGAGCACAACGATATCGAAGCCGTGATCCGCAAGGTGATTCCGTATCTGGCTGCCGGTGTGGCAGTGCCTGTGACAACGCAGTAGGGGGCAATATGACACTCTTTATTCTGGCACTATTGGTCATCATAGTGCTTTTCGGTGTGAAAAATATCCGTATGCAGTGCATCACTCGGCCGGTGTTTGCCTTCTTTAAGAAGGTGTTGCCGCCGCTCTCCGATACCGAGAAAAAGGCGATGGAGGCAGGCGATGTGTGGTGGGAAGCCGAACTGTTTCGCGGCAAGCCCAACTGGGACACGCTCCACAGCTATGGCCGCCCTCGACTGACCGAAGAGGAGAAAGCCTTCATCGATGAGCAGGTGATGACGGCCCTCACCATGATCGATGATTTCAACATAGTGCAGGAGCGCAAGGATCTGCCGCCCGAGCTATGGGATTACTTCAAGAAAGAGGGCTTCTTCGCACTGATTATTCCTAAAGAGTATGGCGGTAAGGCCTTTTCTGCCTATGCCAACTCCACCATCGTCAGTAAGCTTGCCAGTCGCAGCGTCAGCGCGGCGGTGAGTGTGATGGTGCCAAATTCCCTAGGCCCAGGTGAACTATTGACTCACTATGGCACCAAGGAGCAGCGCGATCATTGGTTGCCCAAGCTGGCCAGCGGTGAGGCGGTTCCCTGTTTTGCCTTAACGGGCCCGGAGGCGGGCTCAGATGCGGGTGCCATTACCGACACCGGCATAGTGTGCCGAGGTGAATTTCAGGGTGAAGAGGTGTTAGGCCTCAAGCTGAATTGGGATAAGCGCTATATTACGCTGGCGCCCGTGTCGACCGTATTGGGCCTGGCGTTCCAGATGTGCGACCCGGATGGTCTGCTGGGCGACAGAGAAGAAATTGGTATCACCTGCGCCTTGATCCCAACGGATCACCCTGGGATCGAGATTGGCAATCGCCATAATCCGCTTAACATGGGATTCATGAACGGCACGACCCGCGGCGAAGATGTCTTCATTCCGCTGGATTGGATCATCGGCGGGCCACAGTACGCGGGCCGAGGCTGGCGTATGCTGGTCGAGTGCCTCTCTGCCGGTCGTGGCATCTCACTGCCTGCCCTGGCGACGGCTTCGGGTCATGTGACCACGAAAACCACCACGGCTTACAGCTATGTACGTCATCAGTTTGGCTTATCGATTGGCCAGTTTGAAGGGGTGCAAGAGGCCCTGGCACGCATCATCGCCAATACCTATCAGCTGGAGGCGGCGCGTCGCCTGACCACCACGGGGATCGATCTTAAGGTCAAACCTTCAGTGGTTACCGCCATTGCCAAATATCATATGACAGAGATGGGCCGTGACGTGCTCAACGACGCCATGGATATTCAGTCGGGCAAGGGGATCCAGCTCGGGCCTAAGAACTATCTGGGTCATGGCTATATGGCCACGCCGATATCGATTACGGTTGAAGGGGCAAACATTCTTACCCGTAGCCTGATGATCTTTGGTCAGGGGGCGACCCGTTGTCACCCCTATGTGCTGGCTGAGATGGAAGCGGCCGCCATGGAGGATAGCGGCGAGGCCTTAGAGCGTTTCGACAACCTGTTGCTGGATCATATGGGCTATGCGGCGCGTAATGCCCTAAGTTCACTCTTGGGCGCCTTAACCGCTAGCCGCTTCAACTCTGCGCCCGTATCCGGCGAAACCAAGCAGTATTATAAGGATATGACCAGGCTCTCCGCGGCCTTAGCCTTCGTGACAGATCTGTCCATGTTGGTGATGGGGGGCGATCTCAAGCGTAAGGAGATGTTGTCGGCGCGTCTGGGAGATGTGCTGAGTGAACTCTACCTGGGCTCGGCGACCCTCAAGCTGTTCGAAGACAATGGCCGTCAGCAGGACGACCTACCTACAGTGCATTATGTGATGCAGTTAAGGCTACAAAGGGCAGCGAATGCGCTATACGGCGCGCTGCGTAATTTCCCCAATCGTCCGCTGGCCTATGCGATGCGCGCCCTGGTGTTCCCACTTGGTAATCACTTCAATGGCCCGGATGATAAGCTTACCATTGCCGTTTGCCAGAGCATGCTTAGACCCGGTCCTGCTCGCGATAGATTGACTCATCTTTGCCCGGATTTTGACGGGGATAAGAGCGGCATCGCCGAAGTGGAAGATGCGTTTATCGCACAGTACAAGGTAAAACATCTGCTTAAGACGCTGCGCAGGGCTCAGAAGGAAGGTAAGCTTGAGCGTAAACAGGCTAACGATGCCTTGTATGCCCAGGCATTTGAGCAAGCGATCATCAACGAGGCCGAGCGCGACACGCTACTCGAGGCCGATAGGCTACGTAAGATCGCAATTGCGGTGGATGAGTTTGAAAGTCTGTAACTAAGCGAATGCTTTGAGCTTTCATTAATAGCTTTCATTAATAGATAGGTTTGAACATAAAAAAAGGTACGCATTGCGTACCTTTTTCTTTATTTGCTTAGGCCAGGAATATAAAGACCTAGCGCTCAGCGAGTCGTCTTAAGCAACGATCAGTACCTTACAGGTGTTGGTACCGCCGATGGTTTCCATTGCGTCACCCTTGGTCATCAGTACCATGTCACCAGAAGAGAGGTAACCCGCTTCGGTCAGGGCTTCTAAAGCCTTCTTCGCTAGCTCATCTGCGCCGTAAGCGGTTGAGTCGAAGTAGACAGGCTGTACGCCTCGGTAAAGCGCCATCTTAGCCAGGGTCACGTCGTGACGTGACAGTGCCAGGATAGGCAGGGCAGAACTGATACGCGACATAAGCTGAGGCGTCGCACCAGATTCGGTCAAGGCTACGATTGCCTTAACACCTTCGAGGTGGTTAGCCGCATACATGGTCGATAGCGCAATTGTCTCTTCAACAGAGGTGAAACGCTCATCCATGCGGTGCTTAGACACCTGAACACTTGGGTGTGACTCGGCGCCAAGACAAACGTTAGCCATAGCCTTAACGGTTTCTTCTGGGAAGTCACCGGCTGCAGTTTCTGCCGACAGCATCACAGCGTCTGTGCCATCAAGCACTGCGTTAGCCACGTCCATTACTTCTGCACGGGTTGGCATTGGGCTGGTGATCATAGACTCCATCATCTGAGTCGCGGTGATCACGCTCTTGTTCAGCTGACGAGAGCGGCTGATGAGCTTCTTCTGTACGGCAACCAGGGCCGCATCACCAATCTCAACACCTAGGTCACCACGGGCAACCATGACCGCGTCAGAGGCGAGGATAACGTCGTCCATCGCTTCGTCTGAAGCTACGGCTTCTGCGCGCTCAACTTTAGAGACGATCAAGGCATTGCTACCAGCCTTCTGTGCCAGTTCACGGGCATAGTTTAGGTCGGCGCCACTGCGTGGGAATGAAACTGCCAGGTAGTCTACCTTGATAGCTGCTGCGGTGATAATGTCTTGCTTGTCTTTCTCGGTCAGTGCCGCGGCAGACAAACCACCACCTTTCTTGTTGATGCCCTTGTTATTAGACAGGGGACCGGCAACAGTCACTGTGGTGTGAACCTTATTACCTTCAACTTTCTCAACTTTAAGCTGAACACGACCATCGTCGAGCATCAAGATATCGCCGATGCTGACATCCTGCGGTAGCTCTTTATAGTCGATACCCACTTGGTGTTCGTCACCTTGGCTTTTTTCCAGGTCGGCATCTAAGACGAATGCCTGACCCAGATCCAGTTGCACCTTCTTGTTATCTTTGAAGGTAGAGACACGGATCTTAGGGCCTTGTAGGTCACCCAATACAGCAACGTGTACACCGAGTTCTTTGGCGATATTTCGCACGTCGGTGGCACGTTTTAGGTGGTCTTCAGGTGAACCATGAGAGAAGTTGAGGCGAACAACGTTTGCACCAGCTTTGATAATACGACGTAGATTGTCGTCACGATCGGTTGCTGGACCCAGAGTCGTTACAATTTTGGTTCTGCGGAACATGAGATACTCCGTTAAGTTTAAATAATCTTACTCTATGTTAACAGACAAAATGGAGTTTTGTAGGAAAATTACAAATAAAATGATCTATCTCAAATTATTAATTTTGTGAACCGCTGCGATTAAAAGTGAAAAAAAAGGCGGCTCCTTATACAAGGGCCGCCTAATATCCTTACAAAACTGGACTATATAGTCGCTTCTTTGTCGATACGAGACTCTTTCAGCACCTCTTTCACTCGCTTTAAACTCTCTCTGAAACGTGGGCCGCGGCGCAGGGTGAAACCTGTGGCCAACACGTCGACAATCACCAGCTGTGCCAGGCGCGATGCCATGGGCAGATACATGTCGGTATCTTCAGGCACTTCCATGGTGACGGGGAGGGTGCATTCGGCGCTGAGCGGCGAGTTGCGCGAGGTGATAGCGATCACCGCGGCACCGTTCTCGCGAGCCAGGCGCGCGATATCGATGAGTGACTTGGTGCGGCCTGTGTGGCTGATCAACACGACCACGTCGCCTTCGTTACTGTTGATGCAGCTCATGCGTTGCATCAGTACGTCGTCGAAGCAAATCACCGGGACGTTGAAGCGGAAAAATTTGTTTTGTGCGTCATGGGCGACAGAGGCCGATGCGCCAAGGCCGAAGAAGGAGATCTTCTTTGCCTGGGTAAGAATATCGACGGCCTTGTTGATGGCCGCCGTGTCCATGCTCTGTCTAGCCGTATCCAGCGCCGCCATAGAAGACTCGAAGATCTTGGTGGTGTATGAATCTGGACTGTCGTCTTCCTCGACGTGGCGACTGACATAGGGGGTACCATTGGCCAGGCTCTGTGCTAAGTGCAGCTTAAAATCGGGAAAGCCTTTAGTGTCGAGACGGCGGCAGAAGCGGTTCACCGTAGGCTCACTCACATCGGCCATTTTGGCTAAGGTGGCGATGCTGGAGTGAATCGCGGTTTGTGGTGACGCCAATATCACCTCAGCCACTTTACGTTCCGACTTACTGAAATGTGTTAGGTTTTTCTGAACCTTTTCTAGGGTATTCATATGCGTACATCCACTGGATTGTAATGTAATTATATTTATTCTTTTATGTCATGATAGAACCAAACAAAAAGTGCTACAGTTTGGTTTATATGACGAATTATGATCTAACTACAGAGCAAACTTTCTACTATATATAGTAATTTAATCACAAAAAGCATATCAGATTTTGGTGTCTCGTTGCTAGTTTACTAATAGGTCATTTTTTGCAAAATTTAGATGCAATTAACAAATTCTGTTGTTATATTACAACAAACATGTGAGCTTCTCATCGAAACGATGGGACACAGTACATAGGAGATTTTTAAGCTATGGGCATGACATCACCAGAAGCCAAAGCTTGTGATTTTGTATTGTTTGGCACCAAAGGCGACCTCGCCAGACGTAAGTTACTCCCTTCGCTTTATCAATTGGATAAGGCCGGTCTGCTCAACGAGGAGACTAAGATAGTCGGGGTAGCCAAAGACGCCTTTAGCCATGATGAGTATCAGGAACTGGTTGTCACGGCGCTAAAGAGCTTCGTTAAAGAAGCCTTGTGTGATGAAACCCTTACGCGATTCCTCCAGCGCTGTGTCTACATTGGGACTAACTTCACCGAGGCAGAGGGTTACAGTGCCTTCCATGAGATCCTCGATCCCAAGAAGCGCGTCATGGTGAACTACTTCGCGACGCCGCCGGCCATCTTTGGCGATATCTGTCGCTGCCTGCATGAACAAAACCTCATCTATCCAGATACCCGTGTCGTCCTCGAAAAGCCCATCGGCTCAGATCTCGCTTCTTCTAAAGTCATTAACGATCAAGTCAGCGCCTACTTTAATGAAAACCAGGTCTATCGTATCGACCACTATCTAGGTAAAGAGACGGTACAGAATCTGATCGCGCTGCGATTCGCTAACTCCTTGTTTGCCTCTAAGTGGGATAACCGTACGATCGACCATGTGCAGATCACCGTTGCCGAAGAGGTCGGTATCGAAGGACGTTGGGGTTATTTCGACAAAGCCGGTCAGATGCGCGACATGATCCAAAACCACCTGCTGCAGGTGCTCACCCTAGTCGCCATGGATCCACCGGTTAACCTAGACGCTGACAGCATTCGTGACGAGAAGGTAAAGGTACTTAAGTCACTGCGTAAGATAGATGCCGATAACATCTATGAAAATACCGTACGCGGCCAATACTCGGCTGGTTTCCTAAAGGGCGCACCTGTGCCTGGCTACCTCGAAGAGGAAGGGGCTAACACCCAGTCTCACGCCGAGACCTTCGTCGCCCTGCGCGTCGATATCGACAACTGGCGCTGGGCTGGCGTGCCTTTCTATCTGCGTAGCGGTAAGCGTATGCCGACCAAGAGTTCTGAGATTGTCGTCTATTTCAAGAACCCGCCTCACAACCTGTATCGCTCAAGTTATCGCAACCTACCGCCGAACAAGCTGACTATTCGTCTGCAGCCTCACGAAGGGGTTGAGATCCAGATGATGAACAAGGTGCCGGGTCTAGAGCAGAAACAAAGATTACAAACCACCAAGCTGGATTTGAGTTTCTCCGATACCTTTAAGAACGATCGCATCGCCGACGCCTATGAACGTCTATTGTTAGAGGCCATGCTGGGCAACCAGGCGCTGTTTGTGCGCCGCGACGAAGTCGAGCAGGCTTGGACCTGGGTTGATGGCATCATCCAGGCGTGGGAAGAGAGCAACGAGAAGCCTAAGCCATATCCGGCAGGTAGCTGGGGCCCCGTGGCATCTGTCGCTTTGATCGCTAAAGACGGCCGCTCTTGGGACGAGTAAGGAAAATTTAAGATGATTAAAGAATCCGTATTCAAATCTTTTGATAGCAAAGCCAGCCTAGAGGCACAACTGGCCGATCGTATCGCCGAGCAGCTACAGGCTGCCATCGATGCTCGCGGTAAGGCGAGCCTGGTGGTGTCTGGCGGCTCGACGCCCCTGGCGCTATTTAAGTTGTTAAGCCACAAGGCAATCGAGTGGAACGATGTCTATATCACCCTGGCCGATGAGCGCTGGGTCGATAGTGAGCACAGCGATTCTAACGAACGCCTGGTGAGACAGCATCTGCTGCAAAACCGCGCCGCGGGCGCCAAGTTTCGCGGTCTGAAGAATATGTTCACCACGCCAGAGGCCGGGGTCGACATGGCCATAGAGCAGCTTGCCAACTTCCCGAAACCCTTCGATGTGGTGGTGCTTGGCATGGGCAACGATGGCCATACCTGTTCTTGGTTCCCTTGCTCGAAAGAGATAGAGCAGGCATTGAGCACCCATGCACTCTGTCTGGCGGTGAATCCGGGCGAGGCGCCACACGGACGCATGACTATCTCTAAGACTGGGATCTTAGCGTCACGCCAAATCTATTTACACATAGTCGGTGAACAGAAGCTAGCCGTTTACCGACAGGCGCTCGAGAATGACGATGCTAAGGCGATGCCGATACGTGCGGTACTGGCCCAGCATAAGACACCCGTCGATGTTTATTGGAGCGCTTAAGGAGCGATTATGCATTCAGTAGTACAGTCAGTTACCGACAGGATCATTGCCAGAAGCAAAGCGACTCGCGAAAAGTATCTTGCGGCGCTGGGCGAAGCAAAAGCTAACGGCGTTCACCGCAGCAGCCTAAGTTGTGGCAACCTGGCCCACGGTTTTGCCGCCTGTAGCCCGGCAGATAAAAATACCATCAAGGCATTCAACAAGGCCAACATAGGTATCGTTACCGCATTTAACGATATGTTGTCGGCGCATCAGCCTTACGAGCACTATCCCCAGCGCTTAAAAGAGGCCTGCCACGAGGTTGGCAGCGTTGCCCAGGTAGCGGCCGGTGTGCCAGCCATGTGTGACGGTGTGACTCAGGGGCAACCCGGAATGGAGCTAAGTCTGCTGAGCCGTGAGGTGATCGCCATGTCGACGGCTGTGGGGCTTTCTCACAACATGTTTGACGGCGCCTTGCTGCTCGGGATCTGTGACAAGATAGTACCAGGCCTCTTGATAGGCGCACTGAGCTTCGGTCATCTGCCCATGTTGTTTGTGCCGGCAGGCCCAATGAAGTCAGGCATTCCGAATAAGGAAAAGGCGCGGGTTCGTCAAAAGTTCGCCCAAGGTCAAGTGGATCGCAATGCGCTGCTTGAAGCCGAATCTAAGTCTTATCACAGTGCAGGTACCTGTACCTTCTACGGTACGGCAAACAGCAACCAGCTGATGCTGGAAGTGATGGGTCTACAACTGCCAGGCTCCTCTTTCGTTAATCCAGACGATCCGCTGCGCGAAGCCCTGAATAAGATGGCGGCCAAGCAGGTGTGTCGTCTCACCGAGATGGGCACTCAATACACGCCGATCGGCGAGGTGGTTAACGAGAAATCTGTAGTGAACGGCATAGTAGCCTTGCTGGCGACTGGTGGTTCGACCAACCTGACCATGCATATCGTTGCCGCAGCGCGCGCTGCCGGCATTATCGTGAACTGGGATGACTTCTCAGAGCTGTCAGATGCCGTGCCTCTGCTGGCGCGCGTCTATCCCAACGGTCACGCCGATATCAACCATTTCCACGCCGCAGGCGGCATGGCCTTCCTGATCAAAGAGTTACTGGATGCTGGACTGCTTCATGAAGATGTGATGACGGTTGCAGGTTACGGTCTGCGTCGTTACACCCAGGAGCCTCGCCTCATCGATGACGAATTGGTTTGGGTCGAAGGCCCAAGTGAGTCCTTGGATAAAGAGGTGCTGACTGCGGTTGTATCACCTTTCCAGGCCAACGGTGGCTTGAAACTGCTTAAGGGTAATCTGGGCCGCGCGGTGATCAAGGTATCAGCGGTTGCCGAGTCGCACCGATTTGTCGAGGCGCCAGCCGTGGTGATCGACGATCAGAACAAACTTGATGCCTTGTTTAAGGCGGGTGAGCTCGACAAAGACTGCGTCGTCGTGGTGAAGGGGCAGGGTCCTAAGGCTATCGGCATGCCAGAGCTGCATAAGCTTACGCCTATCTTGGGCTCGCTACAGGACAAGGGCTTTAAGGTGGCGCTGCTGACCGATGGTCGTATGTCTGGCGCCTCAGGTAAGGTACCGGCGGCGATTCACCTGACGCCCGAAGCATTGGATGGCGGCTTAATTGCTAAGGTCGAAAATGACGACCTGATCCGCGTCGATGCAAATACCGGCGAGGTAAGCCTGTTGGTCGATGAAGCCGTGCTGGCGAGCCGTGAAGCGGAACAGGTCGATCTACGCAGTACCAGTTTCGGCATGGGCCGCGAACTATTCGCGGCATTGCGTTCAAATTTAAGTAGTCCAGAGACTGGTGCGCGCTGCACCACGACCATAGACGAAAATTATTAATCATTGAGGAAGCTTTTAGCAATGGCTGAGAATAACTGGTCAATTCAACCCCAAGATATTTTTAAACGTAGCCCGATCGTTCCCGTCATGGTGATTAATAAGATTGAGGATGCGGTTCCCCTCGCCAGAGCCTTGGTTGATGGTGGGATCAGCGTACTCGAAGTGACGCTGCGTACCCCTTGTGCGCTGGAAGCGATCACTAAGATCGCCAAAGAAGTACCAGAAGCCCTGGTCGGTGCCGGTACCGTATTGAACGAGGAGCAACTGCAGCAGGCGATCGATGCCGGTGCTCAGTTTGTGATCACCCCGGGTGCCACCCCAGAGCTGTTAAAGGCGGCGATGAAAGGTAGCGTGCCGTTAATCCCTGGGGTTGCCAGCATCTCCGAGGTGATGTCGGGTATGGCGCTTGGCTACACCAACTTTAAGTTCTTCCCAGCAGAAGCTTCTGGCGGTGTGAATGCACTGAAGGCTTTTTCTGGCCCACTTGCCGATATTCGTTTCTGCCCAACCGGCGGTATTACGCCAAGTAGTTATAAAGACTATCTTGCGCTTAAGAATGTCGACTGTATAGGTGGTAGCTGGATTGCGCCAACCGATGCGATGGAGCAAGGCGACTGGGCGCGCATAACCCAGTTGTGTAAAGACGCCATCAACGGCTTGTAATTGTCATTTCGTCGCAAATGATAAATAAAAACCTCTGCCCAGGCAGAGGTTTTTTTATGGCTAATGGCTAGGAATTAGAGCCTTAGCGCATGTGAGCGAGAGTTAGGCTGAGGTGGCTATTTGGCCTCGCTGTATTGATAGTCACTGCTTGCCTGCCAGATGCGGTACCTTAGCTGAGCCCCGGCTGGGAGATAAAACACCTTAGGTAGACGACTGTCGTAGGCTAAGGTCAGCTTCTCCGGCAGGGTAAGAAAGGCGGTCTTCTTGGCCTTGTCGAAACAGGCCATCATGGTGCTTGGTCCTTGGTGGATGGTATCGACCTGATAATAGTTGTAGCCCCAGCCTTGTACCGTATGTTGCTCAATCTCACCAGACAGACCATGCTTGTTGCAATCAACCTCTTCGTTGCGGCCGATGGCGATTTCCAGTCGATAGTCCTCTTCGTTAGCAAGCTTTGGCAGGGTGAGAATATGTTGTACTAGGCCATCGCTTGGTGCTGGAAACATCTTAGTTGCTTCTTCGCTCTGGTAGTCGCTCGCCGAGTAACTTACTGCTACGGGCATAGTGAAAGACTCAGGTTTAGCTGGGCTGGTCGCCTGGGCGCAAAACGTCGAGAGGGAGAGTCCCAGGCCGAGTAATAGGGCCGATGTGTATCTGTTGAAGGAAAATGTCATGAAAGCTCCTAGCGTTAAATTGAACGGTTATACCAGGTATAGACGCTAGCATAGTGGAAAAGGGTTAAAAGCAAAGTGATATTTTTTAATTAGTTGTTTTTAATTAATTTTCATGTTGGTTTGTGGCGGGGTTAGGGCGGTCTTTGACGAGTCCGTCACTATTTATCTGATGTTACTCACCTCTGTTTACTTTGAAAGTCAAACTAGTTAATATGCCGATTGTTTGATAGTCAAAGTATATAAGGTTAGGTATTGAGTATCTACAAAATACCGCGAGCCTACAAAGACCAACCCATAACAATTAATAGAGAATTATTCATGTCCAACGTAAAGGATCATCTTGCTCCCTGGCAGCACAGTCATCAGTTTGCCAATTTAAACAGTGATGGCGAGCGCAACACGCGTTATGTCCTATTGCTAACCCTGTTTACCATGATTGCAGAAATTGTCGCCGGTACAGTATACGGCTCGATGGCGCTACTGGCAGACGGCTGGCATATGGGAACCCATGCTGCGGCATTTTTGATCACCCTGTTTGCCTATCACTACGCAAAGAAGCATGCCGATAGCCCAGATTTTGCCTTTGGTACCGGCAAGGTGAGCGTGCTGGGCGGCTTTACCAGTGCCGTTGCTCTCGGTCTCGTGGCCCTGCTGATGGTAGTCGAATCGGTGAGCCGCCTGGTTAACCCCGAGCAAATCCATTTTAACGAGGCGATTTTTGTCGCTGTGATCGGTCTGACGGTCAATGTTATCTCAGTCTTCTTGCTAAAAGATCATCACGGTCATCATCACCACCACGGGCATGGACATGATCATCATGGTCATCATCATAGCCATGACCACAGTCATCATAGTCATAAACACGATCACCATGCGCACCAGCATAACCATGGAGACAAAGGCCATCATGACCATAACCTGCGCGCCGCCTACTTCCATGTGATGGCTGATGCCTTGACCTCTCTGCTCGCCATCGGCGCCTTGCTGTTTGGTAAGTATTTGGGTCTGACCTGGTTAGATCCTCTGATGGGTGTCGTGGGCGCGGTGATCATCACCAGCTGGGCGTGGGGCTTGATGAAACAGACGGGGCCCATATTGCTCGATGCCAGTATCGAGAAGCAGTATGTGAAACAGATGGTTGAGTTGATCGAAGCCGAGCAGGACCATCAGGTGAGTGATATTCATGTATGGCGCGTCAGTGCCGATCATTACGCGGCTATGGTCTCGATCGTTAGCCATGAGCCTAAAGAGCTGGATTATTTCAAGCAGAAGTTAGCGAAATTTGAACGTATCGATCATTTGACGGTCGAACTCATCACCTGTCGCCAAAGTGCCTGCCAAAGTGGCTACCAAGGTGCCGATAAAGCAGAGATTTAGGATTTTTTAAAAGGAATAGCGCGTTAACCATGAATAATGATCTATTGAGCCACACCATAGTCGAATTTTATGAAAAGCTCTCTTCCTGGGAGATGGCCGTAGTTAAGGATGCCGGCCACTCCTTGCCTCAGATCCATGCGGTTGAGATTTTAGGCGCCAATGGTGACCTGCGCATGAAGGAGTTGGCGGAGAAGATGGGGATCACCACAGGTACTCTGACGGTGCAGATAGACAAGATGGAGCAGGCGGGTTTAGTGGCGCGTAAGGCGCATCAGCAGGATAGACGCTCTATCTTGGTCG
This sequence comes from Shewanella sp. Isolate7, assembly GCF_022398425.1. Taxonomy (NCBI): domain Bacteria; kingdom Pseudomonadati; phylum Pseudomonadota; class Gammaproteobacteria; order Alteromonadales; family Shewanellaceae; genus Shewanella; species Shewanella sp. Isolate7. The sequence continues at coordinate 15,685 of NZ_JAKEVJ010000084.1, forward strand.
GGCTAACCGAGCAGGGTCAGGCTGTCTATCGAGAACACGATCAACTGCACCATGGGTTGTCCGATCAGTTAACCGCTAAGTTTTCCGATAGTGAACGTGAGCTCTTGCTGAGTTTCCTTCAGCGCATGAATAACGAATTTTAACGCTTGGTTTTTAACTTGAGGTTTCTACACGCCCGCAACATCACTTTTTTTCACCTCGAGCGTGTAAACTCCAGGTGTTCATTCATAACCGTAACGCCTTGCCTGTTAATTTCGCCTGTCGTTGTTAACACATATGTTTGTTAAGGAAGATGCGAATAAGTCCCTGATGTGAGATCATAGCTACATAGTAAATCACAGCCATTACCGCCCATGAGCCAACAGTTAACTTTTGCCGATAGTGAGTTTTCCAGCAAGCGCCGCCAGACCCGTAAAGAGATTTTCTTATCTCGGATGGACAACCTGTTACCATGGACTCAACTGCTGGAAGTGATTGAGCCCTTTTATCCAAAATCGGGCAATGGTCGTCGACCCTATCCACTGGAAACGATGTTC